>CAZFKF010000280.1:0-6503 GCA_964518805.1 uncultured Planctomycetaceae bacterium
AGCAGCGTTCGCCGCGTGTAACCGGAGAAGATGGGCGCGACGCCGTGGCCTTGGCCGAGCGGGTGCTCCGCAAGATTCAGAGCCACGCCTGGGACAATCGACCGAACGGCCTGGTGGGCCCCATGGCGGCCTGCTGCCCGACGGTCATCCCTGCCCCGCACTTCAAGATCAATCCTTCTTCTTATCGCGAAGCGGGCTGACGCTTCTCGCTGTCGGCCGATTCATCGAGCGCGATCGACAGGCGGCCTTGCTCGCCGGCGGGAACGGTCACCTCTCGAACGTACCGATCCACCCCCTCGTGGACGATCTTCACCCGGTACTTGCCGGGAGCCGTCGGCAGCACGATCATCCCCCGGGAGACCGGGCATGTGAGCACCGGGTCGCCGCCGAGTGTCGTGACCTCCAGGACGCCTCGGGATGCGGAAAGATCGATGAACAGCGTGCCGGGCGTGCGACTCGACCACAGGAGACAAACGACCGCAACGACACAAGCCGCGGCCAGGGCCCCTGCGACCGCCTTGAGCAGCCGCCGACGTCTGCGGCGCCAGTAGACCGAGACGGTGGACAGGCTGGAGGGGCCAGCCGATTGGACCGGTTCGTCGACCAGCCATTCCTCAACCAGCGAAGGCGCCGCGGCAGCCGGCGGTGACGACGCCGTCGTTTCGGTTGTCTTGGAAGGCCCCGATCGCACCGTGTCGTCGAACACGTACGGCCCAGCGGCGCCGCTGCCGGCGGCCTGCTGGCGGACCGAGATGCACTTCTGAATCTCGCTGATGACGTCGGCCATCGAGCGGTAACGTTCTTGGGGCCGCTTGGCGAGCATCTTCTGGAAGACGCGTTCCAGGCCTTCGGGAACGTCGCCGCGGTACTCGCGCAGAAACGGCGGCGGCTGGTCACGGTGCGCGATGATCTTTTGGAGTACCGTATCGCCAGCGAACACGGGATGGCCGGTGAGCAGAAAGTAGAGCGTGCAACCGAGACTGTAGATGTCCGATCGGGCATCGGCCACACGGATGTCGTTGCTCTGTTCTGGCGACATATAGTCGGGCGTGCCGACGATGACGCCGCTCGACGTTACCTCGTCTGCCGAACCAAAGGCCACGTGCCCCACGAACTCGTTCACGCGGGCAATGCCCATGTCGAGGATCTTGATCGTGTTCTGCTTGTCCAGCAGCAGATTCGAGGGCTTGATGTCGCGATGGATCACGCCGTTGGCGTGGGCGTACTCCAGGCCGCGCGCGGCTTGAAGGATGTAGTCCACGGCCCGACCAAGCGAGAGCACGCCGCGCTGCCGGATGATGGCCGAGAGGTTTTCTCCGTCGACATACTCGGTCACCAGGAAGGGCCTGCCGTGGTCTTCGTCGGCGTCGTAGGCCGTCACGATATTCGGATGAACGAGTTTCCCTGCTGCCCGAGCCTCGCGTTGAAATCGCTTGACAGCGCCCGGTGACTTCATGGCGGCCGGAGAGAGGAGCTTCAAGGCCACGATCCGGTCCATCTTCCTTTGCTTGGCCTTGTAGACCTTCCCCATGCCGCCCTGGCCGATCGGTTCCAGGAGAAGGTAGTTGCCCATGAACAAGTTCGCCGCCTTGCCCTGATACACGGCCGAGGCCTGGAACTTAGTGAGCTTTTCGTGGAGCACCATCTCGCGGGCCAACTCGTCGGACGAGGTGGGCCGCAAATCACGCGGATACTCGTCCAGGAAAGCGCGTGCCTGCTCCAGAGACATCAACCCGGAGGTCGACAGCGCTCGAACGAATTCGTCGAGGGAGATCGGCATGACAGTCCAGCATGGCAATCCGGCAGCGCCCTTCAATCTACCATTCTAGATGCCCCTGGACCGGAACACAAGAGTCCAGCCGGCTCGATACCACCCGGTAGAGTGTAACTCCGTAAGTGCTTTCATAATAAAACGATAGCGATCGATCATCGGCTGCTGGCGGCTGAAATCGTCTTGTAGCGCATGCGGGAAATCGTCTCGGACATGATCGCGTGTTGCTTGCTCCTGCCGAAAAAGTGCAGCGACCGGCACCTACGCCTTGCGGCAGGCAACCGCCTCAATGGCATGAATCGCGCGGTCTACGTCCGCTGCCGAGACGTCCAGATGGGTGACGGCGCGGATTGTCGTCGGGCTCGTAGCGAGCATCAAGACGCCCCGTTTGCCGAGAAGTGACGCGAACTCCGTTGCCGTTCCCCACGCTGGCGTCACCTGGAAGAACACGAGATTCGTGTCAACGGTTTCCGGCTCAAGACGCAGCGCATCGAGCGAGCGGATCGCCTCGGCCATGCGCTGAGCGTTGGCATGATCCTCCGCCAGTCGACCGATGTGGTGCTCGACCGCGTATAAGGCTGCAGCCGCCAGCACCCCCGCTTGACGCATCCCGCCGCCCAGCACCTTCCGATGGCGCACTGCCTCGGCAATCAGGTCGCGTGGGCCGCATAGCGCCGAGCCCACGGGAGCACCGAGCGCCTTGGAGAAGCATACCCCGACGGTGTCGAAGTGTTTCGCCCAGCGGGCCGGTTCGATGCCCGTGGCGACTGCGGCATTCCAGAGTCGCGCCCCGTCGAGATGCGTTGCCAATCCGAGAGCACTCGCCCAGTCACAGATCGACTCCACGTTCGTGTAAGGCTGAATGCGTCCTCCGCCTCGGTTGTGAGTGTTTTCCAGGCAGACGAGGCGCGTGCGCACGTGATGCGGGTCGTTGGGACGCACGCAACCGGCAAGCTGGTCGCATTCGAGGACCCCAGAACGACCGACCACGGTTCTGGCAGCCACGCCGGCGAGTTGCGCGTACCCGCCTTGCTCGTATGTGTAGATGTGGCACCCTGCTTCGCAAATCAACTCGTCCCCTGGGCGGCAATGAAGCCGTACGGCGATGAGGTTCGACATGGTGCCCGAAGGGACGAAGATCGCCGCCTCCTTGCCGAGCATCTCCGCCACGCGGGTCTGGAGGCGGAGCACCGTCGGGTCGTCGCCAAGCACGTCGTCGCCCACTTCGGCGGCGGCCATTGCGGCGCGCATCGCCTGCGTGGGACGCGTCACGGTGTCGCTGCGGAAGTCCGAAATGCCGTGGTACACGGGGCAAGCCCTCATCCAATCGCCAGCGCAGAACGCAGTCCATTATGAACCCGGCAAACGCGGCTCGCAAGGCGCCCAACGATCTGCTTGCGAGCCGCGATGCTCGACAGTAAACTACCGACACACGCAGAGGAGGACGATCATGTCGCGAAGAAGGGGCTGGCATCCGTCTCAAGAGGACGACGACTTGGTCTTTGCCGCGTGCGACCGTTTCTTGGCTCACCTCAACCGGCAGTATCGCCCGCAAAGCGAACACGCCGGTCCCGCGGATCGGGCAGCAGAGGGCAGTATTCCGGGCGAGGACGACCCCGAGTCAGCCAGCGCCATTGCCGAGTGGCTGAACCGCGAGTTCGGCCGCCAGGACATCACCCGCGAACGCATCTATCCGTTGTTCTGGGAAGCGGCTCGCCGGAAGTTCCTCTTCCTCCAGCCTCCGCGCGAGCGCGATCTCGCCAGGCGGATCTCGGAACTCTATGGTCTCGACCGCGCCGGTCATGATCCGGACAACATTCAGGTCGTCAACGCTCGAGGCCCCGGCGTGTTGGCACACGTGGCCAGCGTGGGGGCCGACGTTGTGCTTTCGCTGATCCAACGCGTCGTTCGGCGAAAGCAGGAGTCGGGCTGCGTGAATCCGAGCGTACACCTTGGCCTTGGCGGAGGTGTCGCGGCGATGATGGTCGCCGAGCGGCTGGCAAGCAGAATTCGCTCGGACTTGGATTGCCCCAGACTCGTGCTCCATGCTCTGACGGCCGGAGGTTTTCTCGTCGATCAGCCCACCGAGGCACCGGTCACCTATTTCAGTTATTTCCACGACGTGCTGAACGAGCCCGAGTATGTGGGCTTGTTCTCGGCCACGGTGGTGCCCAGCGGGCAGTACGAGCAGATGATCGCAAGTCCCGGCATCCGCGAGTCGTTTGCCCGCGCCGATGAGATCGACATTGTCATCACCTCGTTCGCGTCGGCGGACGACCCGCACGGACTCCTGAAAAAGTACCTTCAACACTTGATCGAGAAAGGCGAGTTGGAGCGAAAGGCCCTGGAAGCCATGGAGGCCTCGGGCTGGCTGGGCGACGTACAGTTCCGGCCCTTCACGGCCGACGGTCCGATGGACAGCAGTTGTCCGGTGCGGGCGGTCACCTTGTTCGAGCCGTCAACGCTGGTGGAGCGGATTCGGCAGCCCGACAAGTTCGTGATCCTGCTGGCCGGCCCTTGCCACGAGTGCAACCGAACCAAGACTCCCGCCCTCGTGCCGCTCCTGCGCAAACCTAGCCTGCGGCTTTGGACGCACCTGGTCACCGATCTTAAGACTGCACACGAGCTGGTGGTAGCAGGGGAGAAGGCGGCGCCGTCCAAGAACGTCGACTCGTGAATGAAATGGCGCGCCGGGCCCGTCCCTCTCGTCGTACGAGTCTCGTGGCTTCCATGCCGCTCTCGTGAGGATGAAGGGAAGGTCTGGAGACCTCACAGCGAACGGCGCGGTACCTCCGGGAGTCGTCTCGGGGGATTGGGATTTCGCGTGCGAAGGGAGGTGAGCGGTGGACTTGTCGTTGCCTCTTCTGGCCCATCCGCTGGCGATCCTCGCGGTCGGCCTGGGCACAATGGTTGCTTTGCTTCTGGTGTTGCGAGTCAACGCCTTCGTGGCGCTGATTGCCGCGGCGATGCTCGTGAGCCTCTTGGCCCCGGGGGACCCTGCCCGGAAGATCGAACGCGTGGCCACGGCCTTCGGGACGATGGCCGGCAAGATCGGAGTGTTGATCGCCCTGGCTGCAATCATCGGCAAATGCCTGATGGAGAGCGGCGCCGCGGATCGCATCGTTCAGTCGTTCTTGGGACTCTTCGGCGCGGCACGCGTGCCGGAGGCAATCGCCGCCGCCGCATTCATCCTGGCTCCCCTGGTCTTCTTCGGAACGGCTTTCTACCTCATCATTCCCCTGACCCGTTGTTTTGCCAGACATACCGGCAAGGATTACCTGCTCTACGTCCTGGCGATCGGGTCCGGCGGAGCCGTGACGCACGTCCTGGTGCCCCCGGGTGCTGGGCCACTGATGATTGCCGCCAATCTGCGCGTGGAACTCGGCACGATGATCGTCGCCGGTACGTTGATCGGGATTCCCACGTCGCTTTTGGGCCTGTGTGCAAGCCGGTTCCTGAATCGCAGGATGGAGTTGCCGGTACGGCCTTACCCAGGCGAAAACGAACGCGAACCGCCCCGAGCCGACGAACTGCCGGGCCTGATGGCCTCGCTCACGCCCGTGGTTTTGCCACTGGCACTGATCTCGTTGGACACAATCGCACGGGCCTATGCCTTCGCGGATCACGGTGAGCTTTCGTCAACACTTCCGTCGGTCATTGTCTCCGCGGCGATGATTCTGGGTAATCCGAACTTGGCCTTGTTGATCGCCGCGGGGCTCAGCCTCGTTCTCGTGGCCCGGCCCCGGCGGCTTTCGCTGTCTAAACTGGCCGCCATGGCCGAAGAAGGGCTCGCCAGTTGCGGTGTGATGATCCTCCTGGTCTGTGCAGGCGGCGCGTTCGGCGCGATGCTCGGCGAGGCCCAGGTCGGCCGGCTGGTCGAGCAGGTCTTTCCCCGCGGCGGCGCCGGATCGGCGCTGGTGACCCTGTGGATTGCCTTCGCCGCCACCGTGGCCCTGAAGATTGTTGTGGGTTCGAGCACGGTGGCGATCGCGACCACCTCCGGCATGTTGGCCGCGGTTGACACGTCGGCAACGGCTTTGGGATGCCATCCGCTCTACCTTGCGGCGACGATCAGCGTAGGCTCGTTGGTATTCAGTTGGATGAACGACCCTGGGTTCTGGCTCGTCACACGAATGAGCGGCATGACCGATACCGAGGCCCTGAAGAACTGGAGCCCGTGGTCCGCCTGGCTCGGTCTATCGGGGATGTTCGTGATCACCCTGGCCGCCTGGCTTCTGCCGTTGGCTTGAGTCAAATTCTATTCTAGCCAATTCGTTCCTGTTGCGGAAAGCGTAGGGTGGGACTGCGCTCCGCTTGTCCCACCCTACCTCGTGTCTGCGCTCCCGCAACCGGAAGCAACTTGAATCCCGCTGCCAGCGCCAAGTCACACCATGAGCAATTCGATCCCCTTGCCAGTGCCGAGATTGCGGGAATACTTCTTGTCCTTGGCGTTGTTCCAGTGTTCGTGGACGCCTAGGCTGGCCAATCGCTTTGTCGGCGATTCGTGGTCGGGATCGTAGAAAGTGCCCGACGGCGGGCTGCCGGCCAAGGCCGCCTCGTGCAGGTAGTCGTCGGCATTGGGCCAGTGAGGATAGCTCGCAAACTCCTCGCGAAGGAAATCGACTGCCACCGAATCGATCGCCACCGGGTCCTGCGAGGCCAGGAGGCTCTTGGTCCAGTCGCCAGTGAATCCCACAGACTTGCATTTCTGCGGCACCGGATCGATCGGATG
>CAZFKF010000281.1:0-6497 GCA_964518805.1 uncultured Planctomycetaceae bacterium
GAAGACCTTCACCTCGACGCTCAAGCCGGTCTTCGGATTGCGAAGCGACAGGCTGCCGAGCACTCCCTTCTCGATGTTTCCCTTGAAGGTCCGGAAAATCTCGATATTCATGTCGACCGGAAGCCCGTCGGGAAATTGCGATTCGCTGACGCCGGAAAAGGTCCAGACGGCAGCCGCCGGGCTTCCCCCCTGGACGAAGCTGCGGTAGAACCATTCGTCGCCGACGTTGATTCCCTTGTCAACGTCTTTGCCTTCGCGGTTGCGGAAACGGATCTTGCCGTAGACCGGCACGCGCGCTTGCAGCATCCCTTCCTGATCGCCCAGGGTGTAGACGGTCTTCCCGCCGGATTCCTGCGTCGCAACCTCGTGCCAATGACCGAACTCCGGCTCCACGTGCGCGTTGCCGGAGGCATCGACGTAGAACTTGTGCCGGTGTCCTTGCGCCGACTCCGTAAAACCGCTCTTGGCCTGCGCTGTACCGGTGGCCTTCAGGCTCTCGACGTCCACCTCGTGCGTATGGGCCACGCCGCGGATCACGAAGAAGTAGCTCACCACGCTCATGATCGCCAGGAAGCCCGTCCCCACGACAACGAAGCCGAGTATCCGGCCCAAGACAATCTCGCTGGCCCGAACCGGCTTGGTCACGACCGTCTGAAGCGTGCGGCTGCGGATGTCGGCCGGCAGACTGAACGCGCTTAGGAACAAAGCCAGAAGCAGCACCAAGTAAGTGCTTGCGGTGAGCACAAAGCTCAAATAGAGCTTGGCCGGTTGCGTACTGCCAACGTCGAGAAACCAGCCGGCAAACAGGAGAATCAGCACGAACATGCCGAACACGATGATCACGCGGCGCCGGATCGATTCCTTGACCGCCAGCCAGGCCAGCGCGCCAACGCGACGCGGCGACATGCAAAGGAGGTCGACCGTGGCGACACTTGCCGTGCGTACGGCAGCCCGGATTCCGGCAACCGGGCCGTGCCGGAGAATGCTCACGAGGCAGCCGAGCACGGCAGCGACCACCAACAGCACCACGATCACCGCCAGCCAACTCAGAGCAGCCGTAGGAAACCACTCGAAGAAGGGGGGCAGCGGGTTTTCAACGACCATCGCCCGCACCTCCTCGCACGCGCCGTCCGGGGTGCGCTTCGCTCTCGCGAATGATGTGCAGGAACAGTTCTTCCAAGGTCGTGGTCGGGTTGCCGAAGGACTGGATCTGCCCCCCGTGACGCTCGATCACTTGCCGAACCTCGGCTTGGCACGCTTCGCTCAGGCCCGAGGCGCGGACCTCGGTCACATCACGAACCTTGAGCAGACTCTCAACGCGTCCCAACTCCTGCAATTCCCCTTGGTAGAGGATGCCGATCCGGTCGCACACGTCCTGCACGTCTGCCAACAGATGGCTGCACATCAAGATGGTCTTGCCCTCGTCTCTCAAACGGAGGATAAGGTCCTTCATCTCGCGGCATCCGATCGGGTCCAATCCTGTTGTCGGTTCATCGAGCACGATCAACTCAGGATCGTTGATGAGGGCCTGGGCCAGACCGATGCGGCGCGTCATTCCCTTCGAGTACTCTCGCAATTGGCGGCGTTTGGCCCAACCAAGACCCACCATTTCGATCAAGTCCGAAGTCCTCTGACGCCGCAACGGGGCTGCCATGTTGAACAGCCGGCCGTAGAAGTCGAGCGTCTCCTCGGCGTTCAGAAATCGATACAGATACGATTCCTCGGGAAGGAAACCGATCCGCTCGTTCTTCTTAACGTCCGTCGCATCGCGCCCGAAAACCAGGGCCTGACCGCTGGTCGGGAACAGCAAACCCAGGATCAGCTTGATGGTGGTCGTTTTTCCAGAACCGTTCGGGCCCAAGAGCCCAAAGATCTCCCCACGGCGGATCTCGAGGTCCAAGGCCTTCAGAGCCCGCACTTTCTGCCGGCTCCAGAAGTCGCGATAGACCTTGCTGAGACTCCGAGTTTCAATGACGACTTCGGATGATTGCATACGTTGGCCTCGTGGTCGCGCAAAGCGAAAACTGTGGTCACTACGTTCCGCGGAGCCCCCATGTTCGCCCGGTTGGGCGGGAACACGAAATATTGTCGATCGACGCTCTCGCCGACCACCCGATATGTGCATAACGAATAGTTAGATCGGGTTATCTCTGGCCGCGGAGAACATGGAGGGGTCGTCCTTCGTTTCTACCCAAGCCGCTCGAAGGGTGGAACTCTGCGGCGGCGTCTCCCGGCGCCGATGTGTTGGCTGGGAGGAAAACATGGAGCGGCCGCGCAGCATATCCGACCCAGCGACAAATCGCCCATCTGCCGGTAAACTCGACGGTTTGCCCTGGAAACTCGCCCTAGCCATCAACAGCCGTCTGCGGCAACTGCGTGAATCGGGACTCCGCCCCATGAGAGACATCCGCGAGTTTCTCAACGAACGGATCGACTACGAGCGGTTCTTCAGCGTCAACTACACCGCCCGCGAGTTCAAGCTCGCCAGAATGCGCGAACTGTTGGCGAGGATTGGTGACCCCCATATAGGGATGCCGATGCTCCATATTGCAGGCACGAAGGGCAAGGGATCGACTGCGGCCATGGCGGCTGCTGTGCTCACTGCCGCTGGTTACCGGACGGGGTTGTTTACCTCGCCTCATTTGGAACGCGTTGAGGAACGCATTGCCATCGATGGCCGGTCATGTTTGCCGGAGCAGTTTGCGCGGCTCCTGGAGCAGTTGCTTCCGGCCATTCGAGCCATGGATCGGGAGGGAGCCGAACGCGATCCCCCGGAGCCGGGGCCCACGTACTTCGAGATTACGACTGCGATGGCGTTCTCCCATTTCGCGAGGGAGGGGACCGACGCGGCGGTGATTGAAGTGGGCCTGGGCGGTCGGCTCGACTCGACGAACGTCTGTTGCCCTCTGGTCTCGGTGATCACCAGCATCAGCTACGACCACACGAAGCAACTGGGCGATACCCTGGAGGCGATCGCCGAGGAAAAAGCTGGGATCATTAAGGCCGGAGTGCCGGTCGTCAGCGGTGTCGCCGACGCTGGCCCAAGAGAAGTGATTCGCCGCGTCTGTCGCGCACACGGCTGCCGGCTGGCCGAGATCGGGATCGATTTTGACGTTCGCTACGCCCCCCCCCAACGCGTGGAGGCTTGTGCGGCGCAGGGCACCATCGACTTCGTCTGCCGATCGCATACGGGCACGCTGGCATACCACGGCGTTGCCCTCGGACTGACGGGCCGTCACCAGGCGGCCAACGCGGCCGTGGCTCTGGCTGCCCTCGCGCAACTGCGCGAAGTGCCGCGACCGGGCAGGAAGCCTTGGGACATCCCGGAAACTGCGGTCCGCGAAGGGCTGGGACGGCTCGCCTGGCCTGCGCGCGTCGAATTGATTGCCCGCCGGCCCGCGGTGATCATCGATGCCGCGCACAACGTCGCCTCGGCCGCTGCCCTGATCGCGGCGCTCGGCGAGAGTTACACCGCACGTCGCCGGATTCTCGTGTTCGCCGCGACCCAAGAGAAGGATATTCGCGGCATGCTGGTCCAGCTTCTCGGCCAGTTCGACGACGTGATCCTGACCCAATACCTCGACAACCCGCGCGCCGTGCCTGTCGACGACCTCGCCGCCCTGGCAGCCGAAGTGTCGGGCAGAGAGTACCGCAGGTGCTCTCGTCCGGCCGACGCTTGGGATGCGGCCCGGCGCTTGGCTGCCCCAGACGACCTGATTTGCGTCACCGGCTCGTTCTTCATCGCGGCCCAGATGCGGCACGAAGTGCTGGCTCGCCCGTACGCACCGGAAGCGTGAATAGGGCTCAGTTCGTTCAGGCGCAAGGGCGCGTTGCGCATCGCGCGGTGGGCTACCTGGCGCGGTTTCCATTTTCCGGCAGCGGCGCATCGACGGGGGCCGGTTCGCGTCGGAACGGCGACGGCTCGTCGATGTCGAGCGACTTCTCCGACGGCTCGGTGCCGACAGGATAACGGTCGGCGTTTTCTCCCGGCGAAGACGCCCTAGGATAGGCACGATCGCGGAAGAGCCGGCCCAGCGGACCCAGCGAACAGAATCGCTCTTCCAGAAAACGAATTCCGTGCGTCTCCAGGATCGTGCCCGTCTGCCGCTCCAGGTTCGCCAGTTCCGTGTTATAGTTGGCCAAGGCCTGGGCCTCCGAGTTCACCGAGTTGCCCCAGTCGACGATGGCTTGGAGCACGTTGAGATACAGGGTGCTGCGGCCCGCTCGGTAGTCGGCCATCTGATAATCCAGATTCAGCCACGCTGCCTGGCGCGAAGCGGAAAACGCCCGGTACTGCTCGTAATACTGGGCCAGATCGCGAAGGCTGCTGGCCAAGTCGTGGGCCGCGGCGTGAAGCCCTTGCTCCAGATTGGCCCGGTCGTGCATGATGAGCAGTTCCTGCTGCCGCAGACCGGCCCGCTCCTTGCGGAGTCCCAGAGGCACGGAAAAGTTGACGCCAAGCTGCCACTCGGTAAAGTGGTTGGGATCGGCCCGCATGAACGTTCCATCGGGCAGTCGTCCCTCCAGTCCGTTCCAACGGTAGAGCGCCACCGCGTTGAGCTTGGGGAGGGCTTGGTTTCTGGCGATGCGCAGACGCTGATCGTCGGCCTCGAGAATCAGTTTCAGCTCGATCAGATCGGGTCGTCGCTCTTGCGCCAACTCGAGGATTTCCTCCCATCGGGGTTCGACACGTTCCGTAGTCATTGGGGTGACCGGGATGATCGGCGTGGGTTCCGAGGGGCTCAGCCCGAGCAGGTTGCGCAGGGCATCCTCACGAGCGAGCAAATTGGCCTCGGCCGTGATCAGGGCGGCCCGGAAGTTCTCCAATGCCGAGCGGGACTGGGCAACATCGGCGCCAGTCCCCAGCCCGGCCTCCCGCGAGTCTCGCGCCCGCTCGAAGGCTTCCTGGCCTTGGCTGACTTGCTGCCGCCGCGCCCATACGGCCACTCGCGCCTGCACCAGCGCCCAGTACGCCTCCACCACCCCCCGGACCATCTGCTGGACGCTGTCCTTGAGTTGGAAGTATGAGCGTTCGGTGTCGATCCGGGCGATCACAATCGGTGCCGTGTTGACTTGGACCCCCGCCCCCTGCAACAAAGGTTGAGTGAAGCTCAGTTCCGTCGACGACGGCGTCCGCGGATTCAAGCTGGGCGGCAGCCCGCTGAACTCGTCGCGCGTTGGGGTGGTGCGGACGTTGACGGCGGCTGTCCCGCCTGTGATCGTATCTTTGGCCACTCCGGCGGTCATGTCGTAGATATGTTCTGGGTTCCCCGAGAACTGCGGGGGGGCCGTACTTACCACTCCCGGCTGATCGCTCCGGTAGAAGTTGTTGTTGACCTGCAACTGCGGATCGAAACGGCCTCGTGCCACGTCGATTTGCGTGTTTGAGATCGCCGGATCGTAGATCGTCTGGCCGCTGGAAACGGCGGTCACACCTGCGAGAACGCGGACCACCTGGGTGTTCTGGATCGCCGTGCGGATCGCATCGTCCAGCGAGAGCTGTTGGGCCGCGACGTCGGAATTCGGGCTGGCCACTGTTCGCGGCGGAGGCATCTCTGGAAAACGAACGCGGGGGAGTTGGGCCGGGTCGCGAACCTCCATGCAACGTTGTTCGGGCAGGATGAAACGCCATGGCTCCTGGGCGTCCGCAGACGCGAGGGCGCTCAGCAGCAGCGAAACACCGAGCAGTCCGATGCAGAACGAATCGCGGGGCGTCGTCATATCCGTTACGATCGTCAGAACTGCCCTAGACGTTCAAGCCATCTTGAAAGATGTCTTGATAAGAGATGTATAGCCTTCCCATATTTCCCGGAATCCCCAAGTTGCATATGCCACAAATGATGGGGGTTTGATCATTGCCACGGCGGTGACTCAGGTGTCTTGGCGGGCGTTTGCCGAGCGGTTAAGGTACTGTCTTGCTCGCAATCCACGGGTAAATCGCACAAGGAGACGTCGTCGATGAATCTCAAACGCGTTGGAACTGCGTCGGTTATCTGGCTGCTGTTGGCAGGGGCGGCGTTGGCCGCGGAGCCCGCCTACCCGTTCTTCCCGTTCTGCATTGACTGGCATGACGCCAAGAAACGGGACTTCCAGCAGCAAGCCACGATGCTCAAGGAACTCGGCTACGACGGCGTCGGCCACATCTGGCTCGACAAGGTTGCCGAACGGATCAAGACGCTCGACGACGCCGGCCTCAGACTGTATCAGATTACGATGACCGTCGACGTCGCCCCTGGCAAGGAACCGTACGACAAGCGGTTCAAAGACGTGCTGGCCCTGGTCAAGGGACGCCACGTACAGTTCGACCTCCTCGTCAACGGCATGAAGCCTTCCGACCCGTCGGTCGATCCACACGCGGTGAAGATCCTCCGCGAAATGTCCGATCTGGCCCTCGATTCCGGTTCGCAACTCCTTCTGTATCCGCACGTCAGTTCGTGGGTCGAGCGCATTGAGGATTCGATCCGTGTGGCGGACAAGGTCGACCGTCCCAATGTGGG
>CAZFKF010000282.1:0-6490 GCA_964518805.1 uncultured Planctomycetaceae bacterium
AAGTCCGCAGCGTCGATGGCCCAGACCACTCCGGAGCCGTCGACGACGAAGATCTTCCCACCTGCAACCACGGGGGCAGTGAACACCGCGTCACTCAAGGGAACGTTGGCCAGCAGGCCGAGCGGAGCTGCGATCGCGCGGTTTGCGGCGTCACCACTGCGGCGCGCGTCGAATTTGAGTTGAAGCCACTCGTCTGCGGCCCATGAGGGAGCCGACCGGACGCCAAGGAAGATGCAGAACGCACAGGACCCGAGAAACGCGTATCGAAGGGACTTCATGCCACTCCTCCTCGGAACATGCAGAAAGACGGGGTTTCTCTCGGGCGGCTACCACGCCGTCCGGCGATGGTTCCGCACAGCGGGCATTGTATCGCGCCGCCGTATCCAATCACCACACCCAAATGCCCCCGTCCGGAGAAATCCGCAGAGCCGCCGGCGGTTGCGGTGCCTTGAAGTTGTGAGTCACGCCGAGTAGATTAGTCGTCCATTCGGGGGCCGATCGGAAACGCAGTTGGCGACCGTGCCGGGATTTTCGACGTTCGAGCCGTTTGGCGATGCGGCGCCATGTCGTGTTCATCTCGGACCCCCGTTCGGAGGCGATATGAATGACGACGATCCGTCGCGGTCGGGACAAGACTTCCGGGACCGACGCGTCGCGCTTGGTTCCTTGCTCAAGACCGGGGCGGTTGGGCTTGGGGGCATTCTGGCGTTTCCAGCCGCGTCGGCGACGGGGGGGGCTACCAAGGCGGATTTCGAGAGCGATCGTGTTCTGAACGCCAAGTCCTTGGGCGCAAAAGGCGATGGCGTGACGGACGACACCGGCACAATCGCCGCGTGCATCTCGGCTTGCGGTCGTGCCGGAGGCGGCACGGTCTACTTTCCGCCGGGAAGGTACGTCATTACCGCAACCCTTCCCATTAACGACAGTCACGTCTGCATCCAAGGGTCGGGTTGGGGCAACACGGTGTTTGTGCCGCGAATGCCGGCGGGCGACGTCTTCGTCTTCGGCGACAAATCACACGCCCCGGCTCGAAACAAGATGGCCGATTTCTCGATTCGTCCGCCTTCGCCGATGGCGTCCGGGGCCTTGATTCACGTCCAGAATGGGAACGGGCTCATCCTCTCGGACTTCGAGATCGATGGCGGGTTCGTGGGCTTGAGTATTGATGATCTCAGCCTGCAGAGCGGAGTCCATGTCCGCGACTTCATCATCGTCAACACCCGGAACGCGGCCGTGTTGATCGGCCAGGACAGCCCTCCCCCGTATCAGCCCAACGAGATCTTCTTGACCAACGGGACCATCTCGCAGTGCCGGATCGGGCTCGCTTTGGTCTATGTCGACGGGCTCTATGCCTCGGCCGTGTCGATCTACAAGTCGGCCCACGCCGGAGTCTGCTTTGGCCCGACGGAGAAGACCGTTGTCAGCGGTTCGTTCTTCGTGAACTGCATCACCGACAGCACGGTGTCCGGCGATGGCTGGTACTTCCACGGCAGAGGTGTCGTCTCAAATATCGCCATGGACAACTGTTTCACCAGTTTCAATCACGGCAACGGCCTGAGCATCCAGCCTGGCACAAGGGTCAACGGACTGCAGATTCGCGGCGGCATCTATCAGGGCTGCGACCACTCGGGGATCATCGTCAACAGCACGGACGCCAAGAACATCCTCATTCAGGGTGCGCAGGTCGGATTCAACGGCAAGGCGGCAGGCAACCAGTATTCGGGGATCTATCTTGCCCCAGGCGTCGGCGATTTCACGATCGACGGCTGCACGATCGGCGCGGTGGGCACGTTCGTCTGCGTGGCCGAGAACGCTCAAGCGTGGGGAATCGTGGTCGCCGAAGGCTCGAGTGACAGATATATCATCTCGAACAACCGTGCCGTCGGGAATCTCGCAGGCGGCGTCCGAGACGGCGGAACCGGGAAGAACAAGACCGTTTCCGGCAACATCACGTCGGCGCCGGCCAAAGCGAATTAGGGCTGCTTGCGAACTCCTTCCCGCGATCCTGAGCCCGCCAACCCGTGTCATCCGGATGACGTTGGCGGGTCGGCGCGACCTCTATCACGCTTGCATTCGCCGTTGCTCGAGCCAGCGTTGAATTTCGTCCGCTGCCTTGGCTCCCTCGGCCACGGCCTGCACGGCGGTGGCGCCGCCGGTCGAGAGATCGCCGGCGACGAAGACGCCGTCCAGTGACGTCGCCTGGCTGCCAGGCCGGGTGGCCACCAAGCCGTGCCGGGTGAACTCGACTCCCGGTAGTTCGCTCTGCAAATCCTGGGGGACGCCCTGGCCGATGGCTTCGATGACCAGGGCGACCGGCAGGACGTACTCGCTTCCCGGCACGGGATTCGGCGCGCGCCGCCCCGACGCATCGGGCGTGCCCAACTCGGTCCGGACGACTCGCACGCCCGTGACCTGTCCATCTCCGCTGGTCGCGTACGCCAGCGGCTGCGTGAGGATCAGAAGGTGGCAGTTCGCCTCGCGCATCCGTTTCTGCTCTTCGGGCCAGGCCGGCATTTCGGCCAACGAGCGACGGTATATGACAAAGACATCTTGGGCCCCGAGCTGCCTCGCAGTCACTGCGGCGTCCATGGCCGTGTTCCCGCCGCCAAGAACGGCGACACGTCCGGCAAGCGACGCGATCCGTCCGCGTTTCACGTCACGCAGGAACGCGATCGCGTCGACGACCCCCTGGGCAGCATCCAGCGAAACGGACCTTTCGAGCCCGAGGCCCAACAGGACTGCATCGTGGCGCGAACGCAGTTCGCCCAGCGAGATGTCACGGCCAAGGGTACAACCGAGCCGTGTTTCGATCCGGCCCGCGGCCTTCGCCGGTCGCAGGATTGCCTCGATCTCCTCGGCGGCACTCGCAAGCCGCTCGCAGGGAATGATGAATTCAGGGGTGCCGCCGAGACTCTCCCGACGCTCGAACACCATCACCTGATGCCCGTGTTCGAGAAGTCGTATGGCGCCGGCCAGGCCCGCCGGTCCGCCACCGACGACCGCAATCCGAAGTCCGCTCGGACGGACCGGCAGCCGCACGCCGGTCATTCCGGCCTGGCGAGCCAGACGACAGACCGCCATCTGGATGTCGCGAATCGGCAAGGCATGTTCGGAGAAGATCCGCTCCAGGCATCCGCCCTCGCATTGGACCTCGGACGGACACACCGAAGCACACATTTCGGGAAGCGGGTTCGAGCGGCGCAGCACGTCGTAGGCAGACTGGATACGGCCGTCGGCGAATTCGCGGATGAAGGCCGGCACGTCCACTCGGGCCGGGCAGTTCTCGGTACATGTGGGAAACTCGCAGTCGCGGCAACGCCGGGCCTGTTCCTGGAGCCGATCGACCGCGTAGCGCCTCCCCAGCTTGTATTGCTCCGCGTAGATCTTGCTGTCGCGGACCACGCAACCGGTCATCGTGCCGTCGCGCATGATTTGCGAGCATCCGGAGCAGGCGATGCAGGTCTTGGCCGGGTCCATGGCACCGCGGCCCAAGATGTCGCGGGAAGCGTCTGGGTAGGCGAATGCGCTGCGTCCCTGCCCAGCCAGTGCCGCCCAATCGGATTGGACCATCCCCGCAGCCACAAAGGGCATCAGGTGACGCAGCCAGCTTAGGCCCGTGGCCACCACCGGCAGATCGGGAATCGCCTGCTGCACCTGCCGCGTCAACTCCGCGAGGCGGGCGACTCCTTCCAGCGGATGCTCCTCCGGCACCGGGATCCCGGCAATGGGCCGATCGTAAGGGCGGCCGAAGTGCGGATTGTAGTAGGGGTTGCCCACCGTGACATTCACCAGCGGGATGCCCAGGGCACGCAACGCTCGAATCACCTCGATCGGCTCGCTGACGTCCGGTTGCATCGCGCCGGCGGGACTGACGCCGAATCCGTAGGGATACTCGATCGCGTCGTAGACGTTGATCCGCGTGGTCACGAACACCTCCGGCACCGATTCGCAGATCCTGCCTATCGTCTCCCGCAGGAATCGCGAGCGATTCTCCAACGTTCCGCCGTACTTGCCCGGCCGGGTGTGCGAGGCCAGAAGTTCCGACACCAGGTACCGATGACACGCCTTTACGTCCACGCCGTCGAAGCCCGCGTCGCGGGCCAAACGAGCCGCCGCCACGAACACGTCTTGGAGGCGATCGAGATAGTCGTCGGAGACCAGGGGATAGTCGGGCGGGAGTTGGTGCTTGGGGTCGAGCACCCGGCTGTGATGGGCGATCATCGGCCGCGGCATTCCGCCGGGTCGGCTGTATCGGCCGGAATGGGTGAGCTGAAGCACCGCCAGGATCTCGTGCCCGAATGCCTCGCGAGCGGCCTGGCGTGTGGCCGCCACGAGCCGGGCGAAGGCCGGCGCGGTCTTCTCGCATAGGACGAGTTGCCGCGGATTGGAGCGGGCTTCCTCGAGGATCGCCGTGGCCTCGAACCAGATCGCGCCCGAGCCGCCTTGGGCGTAGCGCTGGTATCGCCGAAAGCTAAGCGGCCCCGGCGCGCCGTCGGAGGTCGAATCGAACCCCTCCATGGGCTGCACGAGCAGGCGATTCGGCGTCTGCGTGCCCGCAACGGCAAGCGGTTGTCCGAGAATCGCGACGTTCTCGGCGATCGGCAGTGACAGCCCGAGCACGTTGAGTTCCGCCCGCAAGGCACCTAGATCGCGGAGGTGGAATCGCTTGTGCATCGGGGCTTGCCGGCGTGCGATTAGTGCGGCTTATCGCTTCCCCGATCTCGCCCGCGACGATCGTGGCCCCCGCGTCCGCGGTTACCCGACCTACGATCGGGATTCTTGGCTCGGGATTCAAGGTTAGCCGCCACGATTACGTTGACGGCCTCGAACCAAGAAGGAATGGCGCGATGGAGTGACTTTTCGGACCGTACGCCTGAGCCCTCGCCGTGGTCTTCGGCCGCCAGATCGTCGTCGCCGCCGAAGTCATCGTCGTCCTCGGCGCTCGCGCGCTCGGCACGCTGCGACGACGACGACGAGACGGCGTCCGCTTCCGCCTCAGACTGCGATTCCGACGAGTCACCGGCAACCGGCGACGGGCGACGTGAACCTCGGCGCCGTCGCCGCCGTTTCCCGCGAGTGCGTCCCGCGTCCTCGCCTCGATCAGCGCCGGACAATTCGGGTTGCTCGGCAACGGGTTGTTCGCCGTCATCCTCTGCCTCGCCTTCCAGGCGATCGTCCTCAAGCCGGTCGTCCGAGGGCACCGAATCGGAGACCGGCAAAACCTGCTTCGCGCGATCGTCGCCAGGACGGCGGCGCTTCCGACGCCTGCGCCCGCGACGGTCATCCTCGCGTTCCGCCTCGGCCGAACGGCGACGCGGACCCTCGCGATCTCTTCGCGGTTCATCGTGCTCCGGCTCGCGTTCGACCTCCGATTCGCGAGGGGCCGGCGTGTCCCAAGATGGAATCTCCGGTTCAGTCGCCGGGGAGGTTCCCTCGTCGCGCGCCGTCGGGGCGGGCTCGGGCTCCCACGTCACCTCGATTCCCAATTCCTCCGCCAGTTCAGCCCACCCCCGGGCATCTCGTCGTGCGGGAGGCGTCCGGGGCGGCAGTGCAACCTCGGACACTTCGGCAATCTTCCCGGGAATGCAGCCTACATCGTCATCGGACGAATCATCCGCGTGGGGGGGTGACTGCGTTGCTTCGGAATGGGTTTCAGCCGCACCCTCTGGTGGAACGTCAGCCCCCAGTTCGTTGGCCAATACTCTCCAATGGTCTAGCCTGTCTTCTGCCATACTTCGATCAGCCCGTTTGGGAGGAAGGGTGCCGGTCCGCGGCGATCCTAGCCGCTGGTTCCACGGTAGACGAGCCACCCTTCATCAATATAGGTATTTGTGAGGCAAGTGAGAAGACGATATCGCGCCATCTGTATGACGACACACGAATCACTCTGACAACACTCGGCCAGTCAGCGGCCAACGCGGTGTCTCCTTGTCAACGGGTCGAGTCCCAATGTAACACGTTTTATAGCAACATGTTGCGACAACGATATCCGCCACGGCTCAACACGCGCCGAATTCGGGTATAATTGTTGCGACAAACGCCGGAGGGGATCTCATACGGTGACAGCACTGGTAGGAAAGGAGATCACGCGATGGGGGGCGAAACGAGAAATCTGTTTCGTCGAGGCGTGATTCACTCGCCTCTGGCTGTAATTGCGGCGTGCGGCTTGGTCTTTGCGTTGACGACATTCGCGTCAGCCCAGCGTAACAGCGGTGGCAGCAGCGCCCGTGCCGGTTCGAGTAGTTCGAGTTTCAGTGGGGCGAGTCGGAATCAGGGCCGGTCGATGACCCAGGGTTCCGCCTCGGCCGGGGCTCGGTCTGGATTCCGAGCGAGTTCTTCGTACGCATCGTTATCCATTGGCAGGTCCTCGGGCGCGTATTCGAGGTCGCAGTCAGGCCCGCGCGCCAACGCGGATTCATCCGGAGTCCTCGGCCCGTCCCGCATCGACGCGCCATCTCACCTCGGCAACGCCACTCGATTGGGAAGCGAT
>CAZFKF010000283.1:0-6489 GCA_964518805.1 uncultured Planctomycetaceae bacterium
TTTGCGGATCGGGGTACTTTCAAGCCCTAGCCCGTCAGCTAACCCCGTCGGCGAGTCGAGACCCGTCGTCTCGACCGATTTGAAAGGGCCTTCGTGTCGATGCGCTGGCGAAGGAGCCTTTCTTGGGACACGTAGCGCTCGGTGCCTGAAGGCTCCATGGACGACTTCTCGAGTTCCGCTTCTTCGGCCGCGGCCGGCGGTAGTCTCGCGTCACGTTTGCGGCGTCCCGTGCAAGTGCTGGTCGTCAGCAGCGTGATGTTCACGTTCATCTCCTACTGGCGGACCGCGGCCGTCGTGCTCTGCGATCTGGCCAGCACGGCCTACTATATCGGCGGGATCGTCGAAGCCGCGATCGGGCCCGCCGCTCCCTGGTTCATCTTCGCCGTGATGCTCTTCAGCGGCGCGGTGTGCCTGGTGTACGTCGAAAGCTGCTCGCTTTTCGTGCGGGGCGGAGTGTACCGGGTGGTCAAGGAAGCGATGGGCGGCTTTCTTGCCAAGCTCTCGGTCTCGGCGTTGATGTTCGACTACGTGCTCACCGGACCGATCAGCGGCGTGTCGGCCGGGCAGTACATCATGGGCATCCTGTTGGACGGTCTGCGCCTGGTGAACCCGCACCTGCAACTCTCTCCCGACCTGGCCGATCCCGTGCGCCGCTGGGGCGCGGTGGCCATTGCCTGTGCGATCACCCTGTATTTCTTTCGCCAGAACATCCTGGGCATCCACGAATCGAGCGGCAAGGCGCTGAAGATCGTTCTGGTCACCTCGATGATGGCCGTAATCATGCTCGCCTGGTGCACCGCGACCCTGTTGGTCAAGGGGCCGGCGAATCCGGTGCTGGCGGCCCCGGACCTTTCGCTCAAAGTCGAATACGAGGAATTCCAGGGCGTCCATCCGGTCACCGGGGTCGAGCATCCGGTGTGGAAACGCGACCCGGCCACCGGGCGCCTGATTCCCAAGATGGAAGCGGACGCGCAGGGCGTGATGCGGCCCGTGCCCAAGCACAATGAAGTCACCGGGCGCCAGGAAGACCCGCTGGGCTGGATCGATACCTTTTTCCCCAATTTCGCCGACGAGGTGCGTCGGCCGGGCAGTTGGCTGAGCATCGTGGGGCTCATCGGACTGCTCTTGGCGTTCGGTCATTCGATCCTGGCCATGAGCGGCGAGGAGACTCTGGCCCAAGTCTACCGCGAGGTAGAGTCGCCCAAGCTGCCCAATTTCAAGAAGGCGGCCTGGGTCGTCTTTCTCTACAGCCTCGTGCTGACGACGAGCATTTCCTTCCTGGCGGTGGCCCTGATCCCGGACGAGATCCGCATGAAGGACTACGCCGACAACCTCATCGGCGGCCTGGCGATGCAGGTCATCGGCCCGCCCGTGTTGCGCCTGGCGCTGAACGCTTTCGTGGTGATCGTCGGGTTTCTCATTCTCTCCGGGGCGGTCAACACGGCGATCATCGGCTCCAACGGCGTCTTGAACCGCGTGGCGGAAGACGGCGTCATGCCCGACTGGTTCCTCAAGCCCCACCGCCGATTCGGCACGACCTACCGCGTGTTGACGCTGATCATCGGCCTGCAACTATTCACGATCATCGCCAGCCGGGGCAACATGTACGTGCTGGGCGAGGCCTACGCCTTCGGCGTCGTGTGGAGCTTCGTGCTCAAGACCATGGCCATGGTGGTGCTCCGCTTCAAGGACCGCAGTCCGCGGGAATTCAAGGTGCCCTTGAACGTCCGCGTTCGAGGGGTCGAGGTGCCGATCGGCTTGGGCTTGATCTTCTTCGTGCTCGTGGCCGCGGCGA
Source organism: uncultured Planctomycetaceae bacterium (assembly GCA_964518805.1). Classification (GTDB taxonomy): domain Bacteria; phylum Planctomycetota; class Planctomycetia; order Pirellulales; family Thermoguttaceae; genus CALFBP01. The sequence goes on from CAZFKF010000283.1 coordinate 1,796, forward strand.
TCCTGAACCTGCTGACCAAGGAGGTGGCCACGATCGCCGGTTCGGCCTTCACGGCGGTGTTCCTGACCGTCTTCATCGTCTCGGAGCGCTACCACGAAAAGCTCCGCGGCGCGGCTGCCCACCATCACCTGGAACAATTCAACCAGCAATCGGTCGACGCCGTCTCGCCCGCCGCCTTGCGGCTGGCCAAACCCTACCGCAAGCTGGTCGCCATCCGATCGACAAGCAATCTCTTCATGCTCGAACGGGCCCTGGCCGAGACCGATCCGGACACGACCGACATGGTGGTCATGACCGCGCACGTGGTCCGGCGAGGGGACTCGGCGGCGCCGCGAGCGGATCTGGAACAGTACGACCGCGAGTTGATGACGGCCGTGGTCACGCGGGCCGAGAAGGCGGGCAAGCCGGTCCAGCCGCTGATCCTGACGACCAACAATCCGCTTCACGCCGTAATCAACACGGCCAAGGACATCGAGGCCCAGGAGTTGGTCCTCGGCACGTCGAACATCTACACGGCCGACCAGCAGGTCGACCAGATTGCCTTCTACTGGATCGATCTCCACGGGGGCGAGCCGCGGCCGCTGACCGTGCGTCTGCTGAGCCAGACCCGCGACATCTCCTTCGACCTGGCCGGCGGAAACCGCATCCCCAGGATCGGCGAGCGCAAGGCCCGCAGCGTGGCCGAGCTGCGTTCGGCGGGCATCGGGGTGCGGCACGTGCTCGTGATCCACGACGGCACGCCGGAGGGGAGCGATCTTCTCTTGGCCGCCCTGACCATGCTCGATCCGCAGGTCGCGTTGACCGTGGTGGCGGCCGGTTCGGCCTCCTCGACTCCGCTCGATTCGGAACGAGTGGATCGCGACGTGGAGCGGGCGGCCCGGCTCAAGCGCGAAATCGAACTCCGCCGCGTGGCCGACGTCAACCCCGCCGCGCACGTCATCGAGTTGGCGCGCCAACTCGGCGGCGACCTGATCGTGCTCCGCGCGGCCGAGAAGCCCCGCCCCGGCGATCACGCGTCCTTCGACGTCGATCTCCTGCTGCGTTCTGCTCCCTGCCGCGTCTGCCTGGTGGCGTGGCCTCGCGTGCCCGATGAAGTGGCCGGATAAGAGGAACGCACGAATGGCGCGGGCCGATCGGGCCCCGCGTCACTCCGTTTCCGTGGGCACTGTTCCCACGTAGAGCTGCAGCACCTGGCTCTGGACCTTGATCGCTCGGATCAGCGTCCGGATTTGTTCCATGGCAAATCGGGATGGATCGATCCGCGAGAGCCGGTCGAGTTCTTCGGCCATGGCCGCGTGCTGGTCGGTGACGGCCTGCAGGCGCAGCCCCATCTCCTGCCATGCCTTGCAAAGGGCGCCGTCGTCTTCGAGCGCGGCGAGGTCCTCGACGACGTTGGCCAGCAGCAAGCAGGTTCGGGCAACGTCGCGCGGCAAGGCGTCGGGCTGAAGCTGCTCGATCCGTTCCGCCAATTCGTGGCAGTTCACGGTTGTACCCTCAGAAACAGCGGACAAGACGAGAAAAGCGGTTCGGACATGCTCTCCCCGCGGCGCCCTGCACGACAGCCCTCGAATGAGTCGGCTGGACAAGACCTGTGCCACGCCAAGGTGACGCCGGCGAAAAGACGTCCGGGCACCCCGGGGCCTTGCGCACCCCGGACCACCAGGCAACTCTAGCTTATTGTCGACGACGGCGGCGAATTCCAGAAAAGAAGGACCGTCTAGCACTACTTTGGGCAACGCGAAAACGCGAAAGGGCGAAAACGCGAAAGCGGGTGAGGACTGCGCTGTCGACCGCATTTGATCTGCGGTTCCGTATCCCGCTCGTTTTCGCGCTTTCGCACTTTCGCGTTTTCGCGATCGTCCGGAGGGTTGTGCCGAATAGTCGCAAAAGAATGTCTGTGCGGCTGCTTGCCGGTGCGCCAGAACAGGGTCTTTCGCGGCGCACCCACGGGGACCTCCGGCCAACGTTGAAGCCGAACGGGCCGAATGAGGAAGCCCGGTTCGCCCGCTCGCGGCCCTTCACCGAGCGCGATTCACTTCCACGTAACGCACGCCCGACAGGGCCGTGCCTAGTGCAAGGCCGGCTTCAAGGCGGCCCGGCCCGGCGGGCAGGCGGACGTTGCGGAACAGACACTCGGTCTCGCCGGCCTTGACCGGCTGCCTTGCGGAGACGCCGCTGCAAGAGAACTGCGCTTCGCCGTCCGTCTTCAGCGGGTCGAATCGCAGCTTGACGTCGAAGTTCGCTCCGGCGGCGACGTTCACCTCCCAGTGACCGGCGCCTTTCGGTCCCCAGCTCGCTTGAGGGCCGCGCCAGTCCTGACGCGTGAGCAGCACCGGGTCTTCCTGCGGTGCCCCAAGGAAGATCCGCGAAGGCTGGGCATAGTCCCGCGCGCCGGTCACGTCGCCGAACCAGGCGTCGTACCGCGCCTTGAGCTGCGCCACGCGGCCGGGCTCGCGGGCGGCCAGGTCGTGTAATTCCAGCGGGTCGTGCGCCATGTCGTAGAGTTGGAAGGCGGTGTTGCCGTCCCAGCGTTCGCCGGCCCCCAGCGGCTGGACGAGCTTCCAATCCTGCGTGCGCACGGCGAACGACCGGTACCGCTGGGGCGCGTCGCCGCGGTGCCATTGGAAGAACAATGCCCGGTCGGGCCACGCCACCTGCTCGCCGCGCAATAGCGGCGCGAGGCTCAGGCCGTCGAACGTCACGCTCTGCGGCTTCGGCGCGCCGCACAGGTCGAGGAGCGTGGGAGCCAGGTCGATGTGCGCCGCGATGCGATCCACGCGGCGGCCGGGTCGCAGTTGCGCAGGCCAGCGCACAAAACAGAACTGATGGATCCCGCCCTCGAATGGCGTCCCCTTCCAGCCTTGGAAACCCGCGTTGTATCCGTTGTGCTGCTGGCATCCGTTGTCGGAAAAGAAGACCACGATCGTGTTCTCGGCCAGATGCAACTCGTCCAGTCTCTTCAGAAGCCGGCCCACGTTGTCGTCGATGTTCTCGATCATGCCGTAGACGCGGGCGAGGACGTCCGCGTCGTTTTGAGCGGCCATCGGATGCCCTTTCGCCGGAAACGCGGCGCGGCTGAAGTCCTTTCCCCGGTAACGGTCGCGGTATTCGTCGGGCACCTGGTGCGGCGAATGCGGACAGTTGAACGGCAGATAGACGAAGAACGGCCGGTCGCCTCGTTGCTCGATGAACCGGATTGCGGCGTCCGTGATCACATCGCTGACGTAGCCCTTGGTCTTCACCCACCGGCCGTTGTGGCGAAGCGTGGCGTTGAAGTAGGCCCCGCGTTCGTCCACCGGGTCGGGCGAGTCGCCCGGCTGGGCCAATCCGCCGCCATTGAGCACCAGCGATTCCTCGAAGCCCTTGTCCATGGCTCGCATCGGGTAATTGTCGCCGAGGTGCCACTTGCCGAAGATCCCCGTGCGATACCCTCCGGCGCAGAGCATTTGCGCCAACGTCGTTTCGTCGCGATGCATCATCGAGCGCCCGAGGTAGGTGTCCGTCACGCCGGTGCGGTAGTTGTAACGCCCGGTCATCAGACAGGCCCGCGTGGGAGAACAGACCGGCATGACGTGAAAGTTGACCAGCGACACGCTTTGGGCGGCCAGCCGATCGATGTGCGGCGTGCGAATGAGCGGGTTGCCGGTTGCGCCCAGTTCGCCGAACCCCTGGTCGTCGGTCAGAATCACGACGACGTTGGGCTTGGAAGCCGCTTCCGCAATCGCCTGGCCGGCGGCCACCGCCAGGCTCAACACAACCGCTGCGGCAAGAATCGCAGTCATCGTGGTCTTCATGATTCACCCCCCGCAATCGGTCAGACGCGACACCGAAGAGGATCAGCATACCACTTCCACGCCCGGCATTCCAGCGCCAGCCGGCGATCTCCTCGGGAGAGAACTCCGTGTACCGGATGCGTTGGGCTACGTTCCCGACGGGGCGACCGGCGCGGAGCCGCTGGACATCGTGCGTGTCGTCTGCGTACTGGGCGGGCTCTTGGAAATCGGTAGACGCACGACGAAGGTTGTCCCCCGGCCCACTTCGGTTTGGAAATGGATGGTGCCGCCGTGCTTCTCGAACACAATGGCTCGGGCCAAGGCCAGGCCCTGGCCCGTCCCTTTGCCGACGTCCTTCGTCGTGAAGAAGGGCTCGAACACTTTCGGCTGGATTTCTTTGGGGATGCCTTTGCCGGTGTCGGCCACCTGGATTTCGAGCCACTCGTTCTGGCGGGATGTGCGCACGGTGATCGTGCCCATTCGTGCCGGGCCGTCGGCGATGGCCTCGGCAATGGCCTCGGCCGCGTTGACCAGCAGGTTCAGGATCACTTGCCGCATCGACGCAGCGACGCAAGGGACGGGAGGCAGCGATGGATCGAAGTCCGTTGTGACCTCGGCAACGTGCTTCCACTGATTGCGCGTCACGGTCAACGTGTTTTCGATAAGCTGGTTGATGTCCACCGGCTGTTTGTCCTCGCACCCGGGATGCGCGAATTCCTTCATGGCGCGCACGATGCCCGCAATCTGTTCGACTCCCTCCAGCGACTGTTGAAGGGCGACGGGGATCTCGCGGCACAGGTAGGACAGGTCGGCGTCTTCGGTCTGCGTCTTGATCTGGGCGAGCCGAGCCGCCGCTGTCTCGCTTTCGCCGGCCTCGGTCGCAAACCCCGCCAGGCCGGCAAGCAACGTCTCCAAGCCATC
>CAZFKF010000284.1:0-6486 GCA_964518805.1 uncultured Planctomycetaceae bacterium
GGTTCGTTGCGGCGGATGGCGGCGAACAGGCGGTCGTGCTGCTGCTGGTACGGGCTGGCCTGGCCGCGGAGCCCCATCAGGCCCAGGCCCACGCCCACCGGGATCACGCCCTGGGGACCGTGGGCGTACTGGCCGACGTGCTGGTAGCAGCCGGGGATCTGCCGGGTCATGGCGAAGTGGCGGGCGCCGTCGGCGAACTCGAACTCCACCGCGCCGTGGTCGAAGATCTGCCCGGTGCCCGGCCCCACGCGGACCTGGCGCCCGCCCATGCCTTGGGCCTTCACGGGCCAGGCGTCCTTGATCCAGTTGCCCACGTCGACCGCATGCACCATCTGTTCCACGAAGTGGTCGCCGGAGAGCCAAGTGAAGTAGCCCCAGTTGCGCAATTGGTAGTGCATTTCGGTTTCGCCGGGCTCGCGCGTGGGGCCGCTGAGTGCGCCCGGCATGAGATAATAGGAGCGGACGAACCGCACGGGCCCGATCTGGCCGTCGCGGATCTTGGCGATGGCTGCGCGGCAGGCGTCTTCATGGCGTCGCTGGAAGCCGACGGCCACCTTGAGCCCCTTCTGCTTGGCCAGCACGTTGGCCTCCTGGATCAGACGCACGCCGGGGGCGTCGACGGCCACGGGCTTTTCCATGTAGACGTGCTTGCCGGCGGCCACGGCGGCCGGGTAGTGGATGGGGCGAAAATGCGGCGGCGTGGTCAAGAGGACCATGTCGACCCCGCAATCGATGGCCCGCTTGTAGCCGTCGAAGCCCGTGAATCGCCGCTCGGGCGGGACGTCGATCCGGTCCTTGATTTCGTCGATCTGCATCAGGGCCTGAAGGCTGGCCTCGATCCGCTTGGGAAAGACGTCGGCCATGGCCACCAGTTTCACCGGACCTTGGGTGGCCAGGGCCTGACTGGCCGCGCCCGTGCCGCGCCCGCCGCAGCCGATGAACGCCAGTCGGATCACGTCGCTGCCGGCGGCGTGGGCCCCGCGGGCAATCGGCAAACTGGCGGCCACTGCGACCCCTGTGCCGAACTTGAGGAAAGCGCGCCGCGAGTTGTTCTCACCCATTGGATATGTGCTATTTGCACTCTTCAATTTGCTATCCTCCCTCATTTCGGTGTTTCTTCGGCCCTGGGGGCGACCTGTTGAATATTCGGCGGAATCTCGGTTGCGGCATCGCCCAACGCCCAGCGCAGCCCGCCCTGAACGACCTGCCGGAAGGGCTTGCTCGTCCACACGTCTTCGCGGTGGCCCATCGAGGTGTAGAACACGCGCCCGCGGCCGTGCATTCGGGCCCACGTGGCGGGGTAAGGGGGGCGATCATAGCATTGCCGGTCGAGCGGAGCGGTCTTGTCCATTCCCGAGCAGTCCTGCACGAGGATCACGTGCATATCCTTGGCGAAGCGGACGAGCGAAAACCATTCTTCCATCATCGAGAACGATTCGCCCAGCCCCTGCACGCCAGGGAACTGCGGGGAGACCACGAGCATCTTGCCCACCTGTTGATAGCCGTGGCCGGGGCACTCGGCGCCGAACGCCTCGGGCAGGAGCCCAAGTCCTGGATGGATGCCGACAAAAGGCTTTCCCGCCCGGACGGCCCGATCCAGGTTCTTCCAGCCGGCCTCGGTGAGCGGCGGGCTGTTGTCGAGGCCCTTCGGCTTCATCAGGTCGGGCGGCTTGCCGCACGCATAGGAGACGACAGCCGCGTAGCGATCCAGGTCGCGGTCAAAGACTCCGCCGTCCTTGGTACACTCGGCGTCGCAGCCTATTTGGGCGGCGATGGCCACGAACTCCTTTTCGGCGAACGACAGCTCGGCGCCCTGGCGGTGGACGACCGGATGCTCGAACAACACGCTGCGGCTGAAGAAGAGCAGCTTGCGCCGAGGCCCTTGTTCGGCCGCGGCCACCTGCCCTGCCCACGCTCCGCCCAACAAAGCCACTCCAAGCGATTGCAGCACCTGACGACGCTTCATGGTTCGGCCTCCTGGGTGTGGGCACTCGCGGTCTGAGATCGCCGCATCGGGCCGTCCAAAGCAATCGGACCGGAGATCGTCCATTTCCATGCTCCCAGCAGTCCTTCTGTTATATCTTCGACCGGAAAGCGCGGCAATCGACGGCGGACGGTGCCTGCCATTTCTCAGGCCACGCTTCACCTCGTAGGTTATGCTTCAGCATAACCGCGGAGCCGGTAAGTTATGCTGAAGCATAACCTACGTGTGGGATTGCATCCAATCGATCAATCGCCGCGCCTCGGTTTCACTGGGGCAGTCGAGGACCCAATAGAAGGTCCGTTCCGGGGCTAGTTGGGTGTAGATCGCCTTCAGTTCGTCGATGCTCACCAGCACCTGCACGCCCTTGCCGGCATGCTGGATCTTCTTGAGCATTTCGAGCCAGGCGGGCGCGGCGGGCTGGCCCGCACCCGGCACCCATTGGATTGTGTGCAGGTTGGGCAGGGCCAGCAAGTCGTCGAGGTGCCGGATCTGGCCCGGCCCGTCCATGTGATAGACGGCGTGGTCCAGGCACGCCATCTCGTACTCCAGCCACGGCAGCGCGAAACGGCGGAAATGGTCGGGCGAGATCATGTAACAGAAATCGCACTGCACGGCCTGGGTGCGGCCCTCGCTCCACATGTCGAGCCAGGACGTGCTGCCCCGGGTACGCATGTTTCCGGCCGCGAAGAGCGTGTCGTAGGCCGGCCGGTAGAGCGATGCGACTTGTTCGAGTGCCCGTTGAATCTCGTCGGGCCGCTCGATGAGGTCCAGGCAGAGTTGGCTGGGGCCGCGCAGCGCCGAAAGGCAGTCCAAGTTGCTGTGCGTGTCGATCGTGCTGAGGAGGAACTTGCCCTGGCCTCGCGCGGCCGCCAGTTCCGCGAGTTCGACGATGGCCTTCCACCAGCGATTGGCGGGATCGAGGCGCAATTCGGGCAAGGGCTCGCCGGCGCCCGCCAGAGGTTCCGCCCACGACGTGTCCATGTCGGGGACCATCGAAAGCTGCGCCCCGAGGAATCCGGCCCACTGGTCCGGACCGTAGTTCGGCATGAGGGCCGGCATGGCTTCGCCGCCGAAGAACATCTGTCCGGCCCAGGCTTCGTATTGCTCAATAGCCGCCGCGAGATTGAAGTCTTCGGCGACGATCAGCGATCGCCGGGCAGGATGGGCGCCGTCCTTGGGCGCCCGCACGCTGACGCAGGCGCGATCGATGATCGCGCCTTGCCAAAAAGCACGCAACCGCTGCTGGGCCTCGGCCGCATCCGGTTTGAAGGCCAATTCCAACGGCGCAAGCGGAGCGACGTTCGGCTTCACGTGGTTTGCTCCCATGGCGAGTCTGTTTCTCCAGGCCGCGCCATGATACGGGGCCGGCGAGCAGAACGCCAGGGTCGAACGCAGCGCACACCCATCGCGGCGTAGCCGCAGACAAAGGCAAAGGGTTCGGGGTTCAGGGTTCGGAACTGCTGGCAAACGCTTCCATCAAGATTCCGAACCCTGAACCCCGAACCCTTTGTTGAGAATTTGACGATGTCTGAGGTTAGTAGCACGTAGGGCGGACGGAACGCAGCGACGCCCGCCGGATACACGTGAAGGGGTTCGGCGGGCCTCGCTGCGCTCGATCCGCCCTACGCAAACCGGTCTGCTCGACGCGGCTTGTCGTGCGAAGATCCGGAGGACATTGACTTGCCGTTGGCCGTGGATTAGCCTACACGCGGCTGGGATTGACCTGATTATGTGAGACGACTCCGCCGGATCTGGGAGGCACACCATGCGTTGCGTCAAGCCGTTGCTGATTGCCGGACTATTCCTGGTTGCGTGGTCCCCTTGGCACGCGGCATGGGCCGGCGAGCAGGACCAAGGCGGCAGCGGTCCGACGGCCGTCGTCTCGCTCGACGGCGATCAGTGGCTCTTGGCACCAGACCCGAAGAACGTCGGACGCCAGGAAGAGTGGTTCAAAGCGCCGCGGCCGGACGCGAAGAAGACGAAGGTGCCGTGGATCATCCAGGACGCCTACCCTGGCTATCACGGCGTGGCCTGGTACTGGCGCGACGTCACCGTGCCGGCCAACGGCCGCGCCGGGGCACGCTACCTGCTGCGGTTCTGGGCCGTCGACTACACGGCCGAGGTGTGGCTCAACGGCACGCGCGTCGGCGCCCACGAAGGAGGCGAGTCGCCCTTCGTGCTCGACGTGACGCAGGCGGCCCGGCCGGGTCGGCCGAACCGGCTGGCGGTGCGCGTGCTGAACCCGATCCACGAGCCGATCGACGGCATCGTGCTCAACGAGACCCCGCATCGCAACAAGGCCCTGCCCTACGGTTCCGGCAGCGCTTGGGATCAAGGCGGGATCATGGATTCCGTGGAGTTGCTGCTGGCTTCGGCGGTAAGGGTCGAAGACCTGTTCGTGCGGCCCGACTGGAAGTCCGGCGCGATCCGCGTCCAGGCCAACCTGGGCAACGCGTCCGACAAGCCGATCCGGGCCAACGTGGAGTTCTCGGTAGCCCCGGCCTCCAGCGGAGAGACGCTTGGCGCGGTCCGGCTGTCGCCCGAATTGCGGCCCGGCGAGTCGGTCGTCGAATGCCAGCTTGCGGTGCCGTCTCCACGGCTCTGGGAGCTGAACGATCCGTTCCTTTATCGCGTCACAGCCCGCGTGACCGCCGACGCGCCCGCGGTAGTCGACGAAACCTCGGTCCGCTGCGGGTTCCGCGATTTCCGCTTCGAGAACGGGGCATTCCGGCTCAATGGCAAGCGGATCTTCCTGCGCTGCTCGCACACGGGCAATTGCTGCCCGATCGGCCTGGAGATGCCGCACGATCCGGACTTTCTGCGGCGCGACCTGATCAACGCCAAGACCATGCGGTTCAACGCGATCCGCTTCATCGCCGGCGTGCCCAAGCGGTACCAGCTCGACTTGTGCGACGAGATCGGCCTGATGGTCTACGAGGAGTCGTACGCCGGGTGGTGTCTGGCCGACTCGCCGAAAATGGGCGAACGTTACGATGAATCGGTGCTGGGAATGGTCCGCCGCGACCGCAACCATCCCAGCGTCACGATGTGGGGCCTGTTGAACGAGACGCCCGACGGACCCGTGTTCCGCCACGCCGCGAGTTTCCTTCCCAAACTGCGGGCACTGGACGACACCCGCCTGGTCATGCTCAATAGCGGGCGATGGGACAGCCAGGGCTCGGGCTTGGCTGGCTTGGAGACATGGCGCAACGCCAACCGCGTCGATCCGTGCATCGTTCGCAACGGCACGAACCACGTGGTCAGCGGACTTGGGATTACCTGGGCCCCCGGCCAACTGTCGTTCCATCCCGGGCGCGACGGGGAGTATGCCGTGGTGCGGTGGACTTCGCCGGAAGAAGGGAACGCCGATCTCTCGGCCGGGTTTGCCACCATCGCCGAGCATGCGACGACCGACGTCCACGTGCTCCACAACGGCAAGCCGCTCTTCGATGCCGGGATCAACGTGCGCGGCGGCGGTCCGCAAGCCAAGTTCCACCAAGGCATCGCCGTGCGGAAAGGGGATACGGTCGATTGCGTATGCGGCTTCGGCAACGGTGACTACGGGGCCGACACGACAGCCCTGACCGTGGTCATCAAGACGCCCGGCGGCAAGGTCTACGACGCGGCCGCCGACTACTCGCCGACCAAGAACCCCAACGGTCCTTGGAGCTACGGCCAACTGGCCCCCGGCCCGTCGCCCAAGGCCGCGACCTTCGCCCGCTTCGCCCAGGGGTTGACGGAAGAAAAGGTGGGCACTCTCAGCAACCCGGGCTCGAACGTCTGGGAAGACGTGCTCAGCGATCTGCATCCTTACCAGCGCGTGCCGCATACGGCCGAGATTATCCGCACGTTGCGTACCATGGACGGGCGCGGGCAGCCTCTGTTCCTTTCGGAGTACGGCATCGGCAGCGCCATGGACCTCATGCGCACCGTGGCTCATTATGAGCAGGCCGGTAAGACGGAGGTCGAAGACGCCCAGTTGTATCGCACGTGGCGCGATCAGTTCCTGGCCGACTACAAGCGGTGGCGACTGGACGAGGTCTTCCCTCGCCCGGAAGATTTCTTTGCCCAAAGCATCGCGCGCATGGCCGGGCAGCGGCTCTTGGGCCTCAACGCCATCCGCTCGAATCCGAACGTGGTGGGCCACAACCTGACGGGCACGCTCGACCAGGGGATGACGGCCGAGGGACTGTGGACCACGTTCCGCGAACTGAAACCTGGCACAACCGATGCGGTGTTCGACGCCTTCGCCCCGTTGCGGTGGTGCCTGTTCGTCGAACCGGCGCACGCCTACCGCAAGGCGCCCTGCCGGCTTGAGGCCGTGCTGGCCAACGAAGACGCGCTGCGGCCGGGCAAGTATCCGGCCCGCCTGGAGGTTGTCGGCCCCGGCACAACGCGCGTATTCGGCCGCGCGATCACCGTCACTATTCCCGACACCAAGGGCAAACGCGAGTTGCCGATGGTCATGCCCATCTTCGCCGAAGACGTTGTGATCGACGGCC
>CAZFKF010000285.1:0-6483 GCA_964518805.1 uncultured Planctomycetaceae bacterium
GCCAGTTCCTGAAGCTCTTCGAGTCCCACGGCGAAAACGTTGTTGAAGATCGCCTCGTCGACGTTGCAGAGAATGGCGGGAAGGATGTCCGGCCCGTGCTGGAAACCGTCGGCGCCGATCACCTGAAGAACGTCTGCGGGGCCGCCCTGGGCCGAACGGTCCAGGCGAGAGATCTGAAAATCGCCCTGTGGGCCGGTCACCCGCAGCGAGCCGCCGGGTATGCCGCCATGCCGTGGAGGAAGGTAGCGGCGGCGCGGAGGCGTGAATCCATAGAGCGTCGCCCGGACGAACTGCATGAGCGTGGTCTTGCCCGCCTCGTTCGGTCCGAAGAAGACGTTCAGCCCGTCGGCCAGCCCCTCCAGGCGCAGCCCCGTCCAAACGCCGAAACCCTCCACTTCCAGGGCGTTGATTCTCACGGCATGGGTTCCTCCCCGCTCAACAGGTCGCAGCCCAGCATCGCCGCGTCGCGCAAGATCCGCTCGCGCGCCGGGCCCGGGACGATCGCCGCGGCGGCTGCCAGCGGCCCCGACCGGTGCCCCTCCGAAAGATACGATTCCAGCAGCAGGGGCCGCTCTGGATCGGCCTGGCGCTCGCGCAATTCCCGGAGGAAATCGCCCAGGATCGTTTGCTGGTCGTACCAGGACGCCGGCAAGACGGCCGGGGGTTCGGCCGCCAGCGCCAGGCTCCACACGGCGGGCGATCCGAACCCATGTTCGCTCCGGATGGTCTCCAGCAAGCTCGCCGCCAGGCTTCCCCGCCGCAGTTCCGCCATCAGCGGTCCGTCGCCGACGATCATCCAGGCCACGAACACGTCCACACCGGGGTTCGACTGGCGTAGCGCGTCGATCCGATCGTGGAGGCGTGTTTGGAGATCCTTGCGCGACATGGCTGGATCCAGAGCGATCCGTTCGCTGAAGAAACGGAGGACGTCGGCAGCCACGAAGGTGATGCGGATGCGCCGCTCGGCGTCGACTTGGGCCAGCGTGCAGCCGTGCGGCCCAATTTGGGTCGGCTCGCGCCCCTGCGCGATTCCCGGATAGTGCGCAGCCTGCGGTTCGCCGTAGAGGCTTTGACGCACATGATTGCCTCCCACGGCCCAATAGTCGATGCCGCGACTGCGCAGCGCATCGGCCTCAGCGCTCGCGTGGAGCACCGCGACGGTAAACAGGCCATCCGGGGCAGCCGAGAAGTCACCTAGCGCGATCTCCTGACCTTCGTGGCGGCTGGTGCCCACGATACTTGCCAGCGGAAGGCCATCGCGTTGATGGAGGCACCGCTCCACTCGTTGGGAGGAAAAGACGTGGACGTTCTCGGGCAAACGTACACAAGTGGGCCACGCCTCGGGAGGATCGACCAGCCCGCCTGCCCAGTACACTCGGATTCCCCGTTCGCCGAGACGCTCGAACTGCTCGGCCAGGAACAGTGGGCCTCGCGGGCCGGTCTGCTGCGGTTGAAGGACGTCGCCGGACAGGACGAGGAATTCGGCCTCTTCTGCCAACGCCACCGCGAATACGCGCTCGGCGGCCCAGTAGGGACACTCGATCACCAACTCGCGCAGGTGCTCGGGGACCTCGGCCAGCCCGTACGGCGGCATCTCCAGATGCAGGTCCGACGCATGGACAAATCGCAATGGCCTCGTGGACATGGAAGCCTCCGTGCCGGCACGGGATTCCAAGGTGTTGGCGACCTATTCGCGAGCAGACCACCGGCTCTCTCGGCTCGTGCTCGGGGCGCATCACCGATACATTCCGCGTAGGTCTCCCGCGCTCTTCCGAGCACCACAGCCGCGACGCGCGCCCCAGCAGCTTCGGAAGAGTCTCGCCAAAACCCTCAAACAGCCTCCGGCGAGATCGTCCCCGACCAAGCGGGAGAACCGTGGACCCCATAGTGTAGCCGGAAATCCCATACTGTTCTACCGTAATTCTCCAAACCCGACAAATCGTGAATCCACGCCAACCTAACGAATCCCGAGAAACACAAGACGCGAAAAATGACTTGCTTGCGAAGTCTACAAAGACTGCGCAATTGCAGAGCTGCGATTTGCGCGAGTGGGCGTCGAGACTCCCTGCCATCGCACGGTGCGACGGGCCGCGGTTCAGACAATGCCACACATAACGCGACGGTCCACATCATGCCATTAGGTGGGCAATATCCACCTGCATCGACATTCCGCTTCAGTGCCAAATACCTCTTGAAGACTCCTCCCTGCCCGCTTGGTTTACTTTGGAAGCCGCTTCAGACTCTTGGAAACGCCGAAGGCGGTGATGGACGTGATTCGGCATCGAAACCGAAGGACGATCGTTTGACAGAGTGCGATGAAGAATCTCCGGCCACTGTTCTCAGCAGCCCTTCGGCTCCCTGGGCATTTGGCACGTGCCGGGCAATTCGCTCGCTTGGAGACAACAGACTACGGCAGGGCAATTCGAGTGAGCGCTGACGCGTGGAAGAGTCAGGAGCTAGCCGTGGGTAATGTCACTGTCCCGCAGCAACAATGCCCTCGGTATCCGGTCCGGCTGCTTCTTCCACAACGCCCCCCGATCGAGTACCATAGAGGCTACTGGTTTGGGACCGACCCAACAGCCCCCTTCCTCCTTCCTTCCCTCGCCAAGGAGACGCGACGCAATGGCACGCCCCCTCCCATTTGCCGCGCTTGCCGGAGGCATTTTGCTGCTGATCGTGACCTGCGAATCTCTTCCCGGCGCCGCGCTGCCCGAGAACCTCGCAACGAAGGCCACGGCCTGGGCCAGTTCGGAGCACAACGAGCACTACCTGGCCCGTTTTGCCACCGACGGCAAGATCTCGCACGCTGGAAGTTCGGCCGATCTCGACGCGGCATGGTGCGTGCTCAAGACCCGCTCGGGCGATAAGGCCGAGTTCACGCTTACGTGGCCGCAGTCGGTCGAACTGGCCGAACTGGTCTACTGGGGCCGCACGGCGTGGTTCATGAATGAATGCTGGAAGGACTACGAGGTCTATCTTGACGCCGCCAAGACTCCGGCGGTACGGGGTACGTTCCGGATGATCCACGGTCCGCAGCGGATCAAGGTCCCCTTTGCCCGAGTGACCAAGGTCACCTTGAAGTTCCTCAATTCCTTCGGCGGATACAACCCCGGCGCCCTGGAGATTCAGGCGTTTTCGCGCAGCCCAACCGAGAAGGAACTGGCCCGCATCTCGGCCCAGGCTACCAGCACACTGGGCATCATGCCCTGGGTCGAGAAGAATGAGCCGAAACACATTCGCGAGCTGATTGCTGCGCTTCAACGCATCCACGGCGACCATTATCTACAAGCCGCCGAGCATCTTGCCCGACTCGATAGGCTCGAAAGCGCCGCGGGCCCTGCCTCCTCCCAGCGCGCCGCCGAGCAAGAGAAGATCCAAGAGTCGCTCGAACAACTCGAACGAGACGTCCTGCTCTTCGACGTTGACAAGCTGCTGGTCATCCAACGCCACGAAATCAACGCCAGCCACGTTTACACCTATCACTACGAGGGCTTCCGGGCCGGCGGCGGGCTGTATGTGGTTTCGCGCACGGACCCCATGGACCGGCGGGCCCTGGTCGAGTCGCCCACCGGCCAGATCCTCGATTGCGACCTCTCGTACGATGGGCGCACCGTGTTGTTCAGTTGGCGGCAGAAGGAGAACGACGGATATCACGTCTGGTCGATCGGCGTGGACGGCCGTGGGCTGCGCCAGTTGACGCGCGGCTCCTGGCACGACTACAACGCCTGCTGGCTGCCCGACGGCGGCATCGCCTTCCTGAGCACGCGATCGCCGCAGTTCGCCTACTGCTGGCACGCCCCCGTGGGCATCCTGCACCGGATGAATCCCGACGGCTCGGACGTGCGCAAGCTCTCGTCCAACTATCTCAACGACTTCACTCCCGCGGTGCTCGACGATGGGCGGATCATCTACACCCGCTGGGAATATGTCGACCGTCCGGCGATCCCGATTCAGAGCCTGTGGACGATCAATCCGGACGGCACAGGCCTGGCGGGCTACTTTGGCAACCGAGTCCTCTCGCCGGGCACCTTTATGGACGCCCGATCGATCCCCGGCAGCACCAAGATCCTCTGCACGATGACCGGCCACAATGGACCCACGCGCGGGGCCATCGGCGTCATCGACCGCTCCAAGGGAGTCAACGCCCAGGAGGCGATCGAGAATATCACGCCCGACGTTTCCTTGCCGAAGGTCGACGAGGGCTGCGGCAACACCGACGGCACCAAGCAATACAGTTGTCCCTATCCTTTGGACGCCGTGCGTTTCGTGTGCTCGATTCGCGGCCCGGTCCTGGTGCGCACTCTGGATGGCCGGTGCCAGTCGGTGGCCCTGCCGGAGCCGGACGACGGCATGCAACTGTTTTCGCCGCAGCCGATCCGGCCGCGTTCCCGCCCGCCCGTTATCCCGTCCGCGCTCCCGGCAACTTCCGAACAGAACGCCACGGTCTTCCTCCAGGACGTCTACAACGGCTTGGAGCCCTTCGTCCGGCGGGGCGAGGTGAAGGCCATCCGCGTGGTCCGCGAGATGCCGAAGACCGTGCGGATCGATCCTAGCCTGCGGGCGTTCGGGTTTCAGTTCCCGGTGATCTCATGTGGGGCGACCTACGCGGGAAAGACAGTGCTCGGCGACGTTCCAGTCGAGCCCGACGGCTCGGCTTGCTTCCGCGTGCCGGCCGGTATGCCGATCTATTTCATGGCTTTGGATGCCCAGGGCCGCGCCGTACAGCGTATGCGCAGCTTCACGCACCTGATGCCCGGTGAGGTGCAGGGCTGCGTGGGCTGCCACGAGCACCGCCTGCAAGCCGCGCGCACGTTCGCCAGCGTGCGCAGCGTTGGCTATGAACAACGGCGCCCGATCGCGGCAGCGGTGATGCTGAAGCATCACCTACAGCGGGCCGAGCCGCGGCAACTCGAACCGCCGGAATGGGGTGTCACGGGATTCGACTACACGCGCATCGTGCAGCCCGTGCTGGACCGCCACTGCGTCCAGTGCCACAACGCCGTCACTCCGCCCAAGGGCCTCGATTTGACGGGCGGAAAGACCGACTTCTTCAGCGTCTCGTACGACATGCTCGCGCGGGAGAAGCAAGGCGGTCGAGGCAGCCCCTACGTCAACTGGATTCCCACCTACAACGGCCAGGAATGGAACATCCTCGAAGTGCGGCCGAAAACTTGGGGATCTCCGTGCAGCAAACTGGCCGAAGTCGTCCTTTCCGGCCACCCGGACAAGGAGGGCAAACCCCGGTTCTCCATGGACGAAGCGAGCCGCCGTCGCATCCTTGCGTGGATCGATCTGAATGTGCCCTATTACGGTTCCAGCGAGACGGCGCATCCCGAACGGATCGGCTGCTGTCCGATCGTGCCCGACGGTCTCGAAAAGACACTGGCCGATGTAGCCGTCCGCCGCTGCGCATCCTGCCACGCAAGCGGCAAGATCCCGCGACACGAATGGGTCCGGATTACCGAGCCGGAACTCAACCCGTTCCTTGTGGCCCCGCTGGCCAAATCGTGCGGCGGCAGCGAGAAATGCGGCAAGGCGGTCTTCCCGGACAAGTCAGACCCCGATTATCAGAAGATCCTCGGCACGTTCGCCCCCGTCACCGCCTTGCTCAAGGCCCGGCCCCGCATGGACATGCCTGGCGGCAAACCTGCGCCGGACGTGTGCCGGGCGTGCCAGTGACGCGTGAATCCCCGGGGAACGAGCGACTGCGGCCGTCGCGGTCGACTCCGCCTCAGTCCTCTGGAGTCGCCTTCCGTATATCAAGGTCCGGTAGACCTCTATCCGTTCGGTCCGCCGGCGATCGGCAAGCGACCACGCTCGTCACGTCAGGATTCCGTCGCCACTGGTCAAGGGGCGGCCGTGTTCAGCGCTGCCAGGGCCTTGAGCTTCCAGAACAGGTCCTCGGAGCCTGACAGGGCCGACGCCAATTCTGCCTCGGCCTTCCAGTCGCCTTGGTCCACCGGGGCCTTCAGTGAAGCGACGCGGGCAAGCAGGTCTTCGACTTTCGCCCGATAGGGCTTGGCGTCATCGGCCGCAGCGGCAAGGAGCCTTGCGGCGTCGGATTTCAGCCGGTTGGCGTCCAGGCTTCGCACGGACTGCGGTCGGAAATCGGCCTTAACGAGCCTGGCCAGATCCTCTGCGGCGTGGGCCTTAAGGTACGCCTCGCCCTCGGCGTTCGTGCGTCCTGTGAAGTCGCAGAAGGCCAGACGGGCCTGCCCGGCGTCGGGGCGAAGGTCCAACTCGGTAATCACCGCATAGCCGCCGACGTGGACTTGGCCTCCCTGGACTCCCTGCGAGGCCACCAGAGCCGCGCACGGACCTTCGCCTTCTCCTTTGGCCGTATCGAAGACCTTGTCGTAGTAGTAGAGGTATCTGTCCTGCTCGGGCACGAGAGTGAGCGTCTCCGGCTCGCGTTGATCGATGCGCGACATTCGGCAATCGCGCTCGCCTTGGCGATGCCGGGCAGCCGTGAAGAAGCTGGGA
>CAZFKF010000286.1:0-6452 GCA_964518805.1 uncultured Planctomycetaceae bacterium
GGCGGGAATCACGAACGAGGTCTTGGGGTCCGCGGGAGGCGGCGTCTTGGTCGGCGGCTCGGCGCCAGCACGGCCGCCGCAGCAGAGTCCTCCGGCTGCAAACAACCATGCGATGCCGGCCAACAACCTCAACCGGTTCCAGATCCGCCGCGGCGACCGTCGATCGCAGGACTTCATGACCTCGCCTCCTGGAATGCTCGAAATGGTGGGCGTGGTGGAGGGTCCCAAAGGACCCAGCAGGTTGGGTCTCTATTGTAGCCTGGATCGCCTTTCGGGGAAAGACTCCTCCCATCGTCGTCGGGGTGCGAGACGCAGCCGGACGGGCGCGCTGATTGACGGACGCGCCGACCCGGCGTACAGTGAGCGCCTGGGGCGCCGTAGAGAATACAATTGCGACTCGGCCCTACGGTCCACGAGCGCGCAAAGCGGCACGGGTTGCGCTTTCACGCACAGCGTGGAAACGAGATTGGCTGGTTAACGCGAAGAAAGGACGTACTCATGAGAAAGCTCGTTGGTTGCCTGTTGCTTGTCGTCGCGGTCGCGGTGATTTCTCAGCCGGCTTTGGCCGACCCGCCTGCCAAGGAAAAGATCCGCGTGCTATTGACCGTTGGCGGCCACGCCTTTGAAGAAGCTCCGTTCTACGCCATGTGGGACGCAATGCCCGGGATCCAGTGGACCAAGATCGATTTACCCCAGCAGGGCGATCTGCTCAAACCGGGTCTGGAAAAGCAGTATGACGTGATCGCCATGTACGACATGTGCCCGGGCCTCAAGCCGGAACAACAGCAGGCGTTCGCCGAGCTACTGAAGAAGGGCATCGGCGTGGTCGCAATGCACCACAACCTGGGCGGATACCAGAAATGGGACGAGTACCGCAAGATCATCGGCGGCAAGTTCTGCGTGACCGACTGTGAGTTCGACGGCGTCAAGCACAAGCAGTCGACCTGGGACCACGACCAGGAGGTGAAGATCGACATCGTCGACAAGGAACACCCGATCACCAAGGGCATCGAGCCGTTTACGATCCACGACGAGGTTTACGGCGGCTACTGGGTCTCGCCCGACGCCAAGATCCTCCTCACCACCGATCACCCGAAGAACAAGCCGGGCCAGATCGCCTGGGTCACCAAGTACGGCAACAGCCCGGTGGCCTATCTGATGCTGGGACACGACAGCCAGGCGTGGAAGAACCCGAGCTACCCGAAACTCCTCCGCCAGGCGATTCAATGGGCCGCTTGCCGGTAGCCTCGACTCGGATGCCTTGGGGAGCGATGGAAATGGCGCGGTCCACCAGAGTCTTTCTTCTGCTGATTGCCGGATGGTGGGCCGCGGGTCGCCCCACGCCGTTGACCGGGGACGAGTGGCCGCAGTGGCGCGGCCCGACGCGCGACGGCGTGTGGCGCGAAACCGGCGTCTTCGACAGATTCCCGGCCGCTCAATTGCCGTTGCGGTGGAAGGCGCCCGTGTCCGCAGGCTACACGGGGCCTACGGTCGCGGGTGGGCGAGTGTTTGTTATGGACCGCCAGACGAAGCCCGACGAGGTCGAACGCGTCCTGTGCTTCGATTGGCGGACGGGAAAGAACCTGTGGTCGCACCGCTACGACAGCGTCTACGAAGTGGGCTACCCTGCGGGACCGCGGGCGTCGGTCACCGTCGACGGCGACCGGGCCTACTCCCTGGGGACGATGGGACATGCCCACTGCTACCGCGTCGCCGACGGCAAAGTGCTCTGGTCCAAAGACCTGAAGCGCGAGTACCACATCCGCATGCCGATCTGGGGCATCGCCGCCGCGCCGCTGGTGGAAGGCGACCTCTTGGTCCTGCAAATCGGCGGCACGAACGGGGCCTGCCTCGTGGCCTTCGACAAACACACCGGCCAGGAACGCTGGCGAGCGCTCAACGACAACGCATCCTACTCCGCACCGATCGTCATCGAGCAGGCCGGCCGGCGCGTGCTCGTCTGCTGGACGGGCGAGAACGTGGCCGGTCTGGATCCGGCGTCCGGAAAGGCCTTTTGGACGCATCCCTTCCGGCAGCGCCGCATGGTGATCAACGTGCCGACGCCGGTCCTGAATGGCGACCGCATGTTCTGCACGTCGTTCTACGACGGCTCGCTCATGCTCCGCCTGGCAAAAGACGCGTTGCGAGTGGAAGAGGCCTGGCGGCGGCGCGGCGAGAGCGAAATGCGGACCGACGCGCTGCACGCCATGATCTCCACGCCGCTCGTGGAAGGAGACTACGTGTACGGCGTGGACAGCTACGGCGAGCTGCGTTGCCTCGACGCCAACCATGGCAACCGGATCTGGGAAGACCTCACTGCGGTGCCCAAGGCCCGCTGGGCCACCATCCACATGGTGCGCAACGGAAGCCGGATCTGGATGTTCAACGAGCGCGGCGAGTTGATCATCGCCGAACTCTCGCCGAAGGGTTTTCGCGAAATCAGCCGAACGAAGCTCCTGGAGCCGACCACGGCGCAGTTGGGACAGCGCGGCGGTGTGTGCTGGGCCCATCCGGCATACGCCTACAAGCACATCTTCGCCCGGAACGACCGCGAACTGGTGTGTGCCAGCCTCGCGGCCGACGGCGAGGAGTAAGTACGCTTCTGCTCTGGATACTGCGTTCGTAGTGCTCCTTCGCCCCGCATGGGCGTGAAACCGAGACGCCCTGGCCCTCAGCCCCTCTCCCTACGCATACTCCTGATACAACGGCGTAATCACCAGTTCCGGCACGATCACGTTCGGCGGTAGCTTGGCCAGCGTCACGACGCAGGCAGCGATGTCCTCGGGATGGACCATTTGGGCCTTTCTTTCGGCGGGTACGGGCACGGGGCGCTGGTCGAGGATCGGCGTGTCGACCTCGCCGGGGTAGATGTTCGTCACGCGAATGCCGTTGGGCCGTTCCTCGATGCCGACTGCCGTGCCGAGGGCCGTGGCGGCGAATTTCGAGGCGCAATAGGCTGGCCCGGCCAGGGCCAATGCCCGTTTGCCGGCAATCGACGAAATGCTCACGATCAGTCCGTCACGGCGCTTACGCATCCCAGGCAATGCGGCGTGCATGCAGTTGTACGTGCCCGTGGCGTTGACCGCCAGCACGCGGTCCCAATCGGCCGGGTCCAGTTCGCTCATCTTGCGCCGGGCGACGTTGATGCCGGCGCTGGTCACGAGGATGTCCAGCGGCAAGTGCCCGTTCTGATCCAACCACGTGAACAGCCGCATCACGTCGCTGCGCACTGAGACGTCGCATCGATGACAGACGATGGACGGCTGGCCAGTGAACTGCGCCGCTGCGGCCCTGAGTCGCGACTCATCGCGGCCGGCGATCGCGACCCGACAGCCTTCGCGGGCCAGCGCCAGCGCAATCCCCAATCCAATGCCGCTTCCACCGCCGGTGACCAAGACCTTCTTGCCATTGAGATCCATAGAGTTGACTCCAACTATTCCACCGATCGCAGGAAAGAAACTGCTGCAAAAGTCCACCATCCTGCCTGAGCCTTCACGGCTCGAGGATGACCTTCATTAGCGACTCTTTGCCGTCGTAGAGTCGCCTGAACCAACCGGGACCCTCGTCCATCGGCGCCACGGCGCTCGTCAGACGGTCGACGTCGACCGTGCCGCGTGCGATCATGTTGAGGCACGCGGGATACTCGCCGGAGGAAGCGCACGAGCCGTTGAGTGTCAGTTCGCGGGTCACCACGGCCTGAAGCGGCAACTCGACCTTGGGGGCGAAATTGCCGACCAGGGTGACCTGCCCCCCCTTGCGTACGCTGGCCACGGCCATTTGAACCGTCGGCGTGAGGCCCACCGCTTCGACGGCCACGTCAACGCCGCGTCCGCCGGTTCGCATGAGCACCTCCTGCGGCACATCGACATCATGGGATTCAAAGACGTCGTCCGCACCGAGTTGGCGCGCCAATTCCAGCCGCGCGGCGACGAGATCCGCGACAAAGATCCTTCCACAGCCCGCAGCCCGGAGTGTCTGCACCACCAAGAGGCCGATCATTCCCGCGCCAACGACCAAGGCGGTGTCGTCCAGGCAGAGGCGAGTCCGCGCCGCGGCATGCACGGCGACCGAGAGGGCCTCGACCATGGCGGCACGCTGGAAACTCAGCGTGTCGGGCAGGCGGTAAAGGATGTGTTGCGGGACCGCGACGTATTCGGCAAACGCCCCGTAACGGCGGTATTCGTCGCAGGAAACGCCCAACACGCGACGGTGGTCGCACAGGTTGATGCGCCCCGCACGGCACGGCCCGCAGCGGCCGCAGTACACGGTCGAATCGAACGTCACCCGATCGCCCACGGCCCAGCCTTGCACGTTGCTGCCAAGCCGGGCAATGGTGCCGGCGGCCTCGTGGCCCATCACGATCGGCGGGCGCCGCCGGCCCGTGCTCCCGTCGATGCCGTGGACGTCGCTGCCGCAGATGCCGCAGGCCTTGACGGCGATCAGGACTTCTTCTGGGCCGACCTCCGGCTCGGGAATGTCCTGGATTTCCAGGTGGTGGTATTGCGTCAAAACAAGTGCTTTCACGGGACCGCGACCTTAGATGGATGAGAGGAGGGGGAGCCTCTTGGCCCCTCCCTTCCTGAAAGTCTCTTTTTGCCAGAGGCCTCAGTATACCCGCGCACGGACGCGTGTCTAGTGCGTCTGGGTGGATTGGTTCTACTTAGAGAGGGATGCCGCGGTGCCGTTTCGCCCGATTCTGTAACCGAGAAAGGAAATCTCGCGTATAGGTACCGTGGATTGTCACTGCTACACTGTTGCACGGAAAGTGAGGTAACCATGAGAGTCTGGGGAATCGCCGCTGTCGTCGCTTTGGGTATCGCTACCACGGCTGCGGCTGGGCCTTTGGATCTGAAGCAGGTCTGCGCCAGCGCCAAGTGGGTGGTTCATGTTGACGTTGACGCGATGCGAGAATCGACACTTGTCCAGCGAATCTACGACAAGGTCATTCAGGAAGCGCCGGAGGCCGAGCAGCACCTCCGCAACGTGACGGATCTGGTGGAGCATCTCGGCATCGACCTGACGCGGGACCTGCACGGAATCACCGCCTACGGGAGCGTCGTCGGCAAGCCCGAGGGCGTGTTCCTTGTTGACGCAAACTTCGACGAGAAATCGCTCCTCGAGAAGGCCGATCAGGCGCCCGACCACCAGGTGACAACCCATGGCGCGTACCAGGTGCACTCCTGGACCGACGCGAAGGGAAAGCGGCACGAGCACCCGATGGCCGGGACGGTCTACAAGAATCTGCTGATCTTCGCCCCGGCGGCGGCCCAAGTGAACGCTGCATTGGACGTGCTCGACGGCAAGTCGCCGGCTCTGGCCGGCAAGTCCTCTCCTCTCACCGCAAAAGTCCCGGCCGGCACGCTGGTGCTGATTCGAGCCATCGGTCTCTCCGATGCGAAGCTGCCCTGGAAGTCGCCGTTGGTGACCCAGAGCGAGAGTTTCGGCGTCGCGATCGGCGAACAGGGCGGCAAAGTTTGCTTTGAAGGCATGTTGACCGCTAAGTCGAAAGAGACGGCCGAGCAGGCCAAGGCGGTAGTCGAAGGCGCCCGATCGATGGCCGAGTTGCAGCACGGACAGGACGCCGAAGCGGCGAAGCTCATCAAGGCGGTCAAGGTGTCCGTGGCGGACACGGCGCTGAGCGTCGAGTTCTCCGCGTCGGCCGACGACGTTTGGTCGCGTCTCGAAAAGGGAATCCAGAAGGCGGTCGAACACCACCGGAAGCAAGTCGAGAAGAAGGAAAGCAAGTAGCCGGCTGCAGCGATGTCGCACCAACCCGCGGACGTGCCGAGCGACGAGGAACTCGCCTGCCGAGCGCGCCGCGGATGCGCAGCGAGTTTCGAGCTACTCGTTCGACGGTATCAGACCCCGGTGCTGCATTTTCTGCGGCACCGGGGTTCTCTTGCCGACGCGGAAGACTTGCTCCAGGAGACGTTCCTCCGCGCGTACACCCGACTGGAACACTACCGCGAAAAGTGGCGCTTCGCGGTGTGGCTGTTTACGATCGCCCGCCGGATTAGCATCGACCATCATCGCCGTCGCCGCCGCGCCGGAGACAGCGAGGGGCTCAGGGGCGTTGAAAGCCCGGTCCCCGAACCGGCCGAGCAGGCGGCCCGCGACGAAGACCGCCAGCGGCTCTGGGATCTGGCCGCTCGCGTGCTCTCGGAAGACGAGAGGACCGCCGTCTGGTTGTACTACGTCGAGGAAATGCCGGCCCGGGAGATCGCCGCGGTGCTGAATCGCTCCTGGGTGGCCGTGAAGACCATGCTCTTCCGCGCGCGACGGCGCTTGTTGCCGCTGGTGCGGGAGGAACTGTCAGAAGGCCGGGCAGGAGGCCCTCGCAGATCAAAGGGGCGGAGGCCCAACGTGGATCTCGTGGGCGTTGAGGTGCCTCATGGCTGATAGATTTTCCTGCTCGGACGAAACGATGCTCGAAGAACGCCTCCGCCGCGAGG
>CAZFKF010000287.1:0-6446 GCA_964518805.1 uncultured Planctomycetaceae bacterium
CGGCGGACGCAGCCTATACTTTCGTAGTACGCTCGCGTCCTCTCGAGTGAATCGGTACTTCGAGCGTAACGCAACCCTGACGGATTGAGGACCGGAGATGAGCAACGAGTCGGGAGAGTGCGCGGCCGTCGAGTCGGCAGGCGTTCCGCCCTATCTCGGTTCGGCCGAAGCACTTCGCCGCGAACTCGCGCATCTCAAGTCGGGGTGGTGGTTCCTGACATTGGGAATCTTGTTCGCTCTGAGCGGATTCGTGGCGTTGCTCTCTATCATTGTTTAGTGCGCTCGGAACCCAGCAAGCGAAACGGTTTTGCGAACACGACACAACCCAAGCAGATTGGAGTTCGAAAATGAGCAACGTATCGGAAGAAAAAGCGGCCGCGAGACCGACAGTCCCGTCGTTTCTCGGTTCAAGCGAAGCCCTCCGCCAGGAACTCGGGCATCTGAGATCCGGCTGGTGGTGGTTCTTCCTGTTGGGAGTCCTGCTGATGATCGGCGGCGTCGTGGCGCTGCTGTTTCCGATTCTGACCAACGTCGCGGCCATGGTCGTTCTCGGCGTGACGCTGGTCGTGTCCGGGTTCGCCATGGTGGTGTCGGCCTTCTGGGCGGGAAAGTGGGGAGGCGTCCTCCTGCAGTTGTTGATCGGCATCCTGTACGTCGTCGTCGGAATGCAGATTACCGAAATGCCGGTGAAGGCAGGCATGGTGCTGGCCGTGTTCGTGGCCGGGTTCTTCATCGTGGCCGGCGCGTTTCGCGTCGCCGCCGCGCTGACGGTCCGCTTCCCGCATTGGGGCTGGGCCTTGTTGAACGGCGTGATCACGCTCCTGTGCGGCATCATCATCTACCGCCATTTCCCCGAGTGCTCGCTGTGGGTGGTCGGCATCCTGGTGGGCCTGGAGATGTTCTTCAACGGCCTGAACTGGATCATGCTGGGCCTGGCCGTCCGAAGCATCCCCGAGAAGACGGCGTGACTTCCGCCGGTGATCCGCACCGATTTCTACCGGGGCGTTTGTAGAACGCTCCGGCGTCTGAACGCCCTTCAGAGAAGCCGCACGCCGCAACCGTGCTCGGCGGGATAGACGATGCGACCTTGGTCGATGCGTACGCCGGTGGCGGCGTCGCGGGCCAAGAGCAAGGCGCCGTCCATGTCGACGTAGTCCAGAAGCGGCAACAATTGGGCGATCGCCGAGATGCCCACGCTCGACTCGGTCATGCAACCGACCATGGTCTTGAGGCCCAGTTGCCGGCCTTGCTCGATCATCCGCTTGGCCGGCGTCAAGCCGCCGCACTTCACCAGCTTGACGTTGATTCCGTGGAAACAGCCGCGGCATCGCGGCACGTCGGACTCGACGCCGCAGCTTTCGTCGGCGATGATCGGCAAGGCCGAGCGGCGCACGACCTCGCGCATTTCATCCCAGCGATCGCGCGGCAGCGGTTGCTCGATGAACTCCACGCCCAGGTCCTTCAGCGGAGCGGAAAGGCGGATCGCCGTCTCCGCATCCCAGGCGCAGTTGGCGTCCACCCGGAACGTGGACGCCGTGTGTTTGCGAAGCTCGCGCACGATCGCCAGGTCGTCGGCCGTGCCGAGCTTGATCTTGTAGATCGGCCATCCGGGAAACTCGTTCATCTTGCGGACCATGACGTCGATCGTGTCGATGCCGATCGTGTAATTGGTCAGCGGCAGCGGTCCGTCGATGCGCAAACCCCACAGCTTCCAGACCGGCTGCCGATGCAGCTTGCCCCACAGGTCCCAGGCCGCGATGTCCAAGGCACATTGGGCGAACGGATGGTCGCCGAGCCTCGGCCGCAGCGACTCCCAGAGTTCCGCGGGATCGCCGAGCCGCATCGACTCCAGTTGCGTGCGCACCTGCTCGAGCGCGGCCTGCATGTTCTCCAGCGTGGCCCCGTAGAACGGATTCTCGCCCGCCTCGCCGTAGCCGCTCACGCCGTCCTGCTCAAGCTCGACGATCAGCGTGCGGCAAACGTGCGTCGCCCCGCGGGAAATCGCGAACACATGCCGCAATGGCAAGTCAAGGGGATGAAGAATCGGTTGCATTCCGTGGTGCTCCTGGTTCCTCGGGCTCGCGGGGGAGCGCCGGGACAGGGACCGTTCGCCTTCTTTGGTCCATCCAGCCCTGAAAAGCGCCTCCGACTCCGCCTATTAGTGCTCCAACGGCTCCGCCAAAGAACGAATGAAAGGCTACGTCACAGGCATACGCAGTCAAAGGAGGAAAAGAATCCCCAGGTCCCGCAACATGAAGAAGAACAGCGCGCCCAAGAAACATAGTGGAATTCCAACCGATCCTACTCCAATCCCCACAACCAGGCACTTCGCCGCCGCAGTGAGTCGTGATTCCGTGCGATGTGATTCACTTTCGTCCTGCGGGCGATGATAGGGTTCTTGTGTCATCGTCGAGGCCTCGTTGCGATCGAATACGCGCATTCGGCGTCTTCTCTCCAATGCCTCCGGTGTCCCGCAAGGACATTTGAACCTTTCGGCCGCTGGTTCAAGCGTCCCTACGGGACGCCGCGTGGGATGGGTCTCCGCGACCCAGCGATGAATCGCTGGGCTATTGTCAACAGCCCCTCCGGGGCAGGTTGCTGGAGAGGTTCGAGTTGTCTTCTATTCGGAACGGAACGGGCATCCATGAGCGTCTAGACTGCCCACCCTTTCCCCTTTTTTTCCTCCTCTCTTCCCTTTTCCCTTGCGTTCTTTCTTTGCATTTCTACTTCTTCAATTGCCGCTTCAGGTCCAAAACGGCGTCGATCAGTTCGTCGGGGCCGTGGCGCAGGACATCGCAGGTTGGGAGGCCCGTACGTCGGCGCACGCGGTCGCGCTCGGCGGCGACCTCGGCGTCGGAAAAGGCGCCGCCGTTGATGGCCACACCGATCGCACGGCATGGGTGGCGGATGTTCGACGCGGCTTCGTAGAACGTGCGGACCTGTTCCAGCGAGGCCAGCGGAATCCGCTCCATGCCGTACACTGCGGTGCGGCCCATCTCGTAACAGAGGATCAATCCATCCGGCGCGCAGCCGTGCAACAGGCCCAGGGTCACGGCGGAGTAGCGGGGATGGAACAGGCTCCCTTGCCCTTCGATCACGAGGACCTCGTGGTGCTGGTTGGCCAGCACGAGTTTTTCCGCCGAGCCGTTGACAAAGTCGCCGATCACGCGGTCGATCGGGCAGCCGTCGCCTTCGATCATGATCCCCGTCTGGCCCGTGGCCACGAACTTCGCGTCGACGCCCCGCTTCGATAGCCCCCGGGCCACCTCGACACTGACGACCATCTTGCCCAGGCTGCAATCGTTGGCCACCGTGTGGATCCGCAAACACGGCTCGCGGAATCCTTCGCATTGGGCCACGTCGCGTTCGTCGTTCTTGCGCACGTCGACGAGCTTGGCCCCCGACCGCTGCGCCGCGGCGGCGAACTCGGGATCATCGCACAAGAATTCGTGCATCCCGGATACGACGTCGAGCCCGCGGTCAATCGCCTCGCGCACGATGGGGCGCCACGACGGCGGCAACTTGCCGCCGGGCGGAGCGATGCCGATGACCAGAGCGTTGGCGTTCGGCGCCCCTGCAATCGCGGCAATCACAGGGATCGATCCGCCCAGGCCGAACAACTCCTGGCAGGTCTTGCCCGCCTGCTGCCGGTCGAGCACGGCGACCACGTCCTCGGGCTTGTAGCGGACGATGTTGATTGCCGTCTTGGCCGTGTGGGCGTCGTGGTAGCCGTCGGTCAGCAGAATCAAGCGGCGCGGCATGGGGACGGACTAGAAGATAGGGATTGGGGACTGGGGGCGGAATGGGATTGGCCGATGGTCCGCGTGGCGAAATCAGTCTTCAGAATAATCGACGATGGCCTCTGACGCGTCAAGGGTTCTCCCCGATTCCTCCGCCCCCCAAACAATCTCCGCCCTCCGATCCCAAATCCCAAATCCCAAATCTCTAATCCCCCCGTCCCTACCCCCCCACCTCCACCACTCCCAACTCGCGGCACACAGAATCGACGGTCTCGGCGTCGATGGACGCGAGCTGCCGTCCGGCGCCGGCCAGCAAGGCCAGATCGGCCAGTTGGCTGACGCGCCGCGGAATGCCCTCGGCCAGTTCGTGGAGGCGCGTCACGGCCGACTCACCGAACACCGGATCGCTGCGGCCTGCGTTGCGGATCGCCCGGTCGATGAATTGCGCGGTGTCCGCAGGCTCCCAAGGCTCCAGGTCGATACGCAGTTCGGCCAGTTCCAAGAGCGCCCGGGGCAGACGGCCCACGCCTGCCGGCTCGCCGGCCAGCACCATCGTCAGGCGCGAATCGGGGGTCGGATCGCTCTTGGCCAGCCGAGTGATCTGTGTGAGCACCGCCGGACTGGCGGAATCGGCGTCGTCCAAGAGGATCACCGTCGGCACCTGCTGGTAGCGGTACGCGGCAATCCGATCGGCTAGAAGTCGCCAAGCGACCGCGGCCGACAGCCTGCGCGGCACGTTCGTTCCCAAGCCGGTGGCCAGCAGCCCGGGCAACTCGTCGGCGTCAATTCCCGTCAGCCCCGAGGCGACCACCGCGCGCCCCTTCTCGCGCATCTGCGCGGCGAAGACCTCCAGGATCAGCGATTTGCCGCTGCCCGCCGGCCCCATCAGCAAGCCCAAACGGCGGCGCTCGTCGACCAGGAACTCAAGCCGGGCCAGCGCCTCTTCATGCGTTGGGCTTTCGTAGAAGGCCGAGGGATCGAGCTGCCCACGAAAGGGTGAAGCGGTCAGCCCCCAATGCCTTTGATACATGGACACAATGGCTCCCCCATCCTGGGGTTCGTTACGGCGGTTTCGCGTCTCCATATTCCTTCGGTACAATCTCTACAAAAGTTTGACTTGCCTCAGCCGATACCGATTCCCATGCGTTCCGCCGATCGTTACTTCTCCGAATCTCCCATCGAGGGGGATGTCGCCTCCCTGGAAGGCGCGGAAGCCCATCATGTTCTCCATGTCATGAGGGGGGGCAAAGGAACCCGCCTCCTCCTCTTCGATGGTCGGGGAGCTGAATACCTTGCCCAGATCGAGCGAGTCCATCGGAACCGCGTGGAGTTGTCGATTCTTGATCGTCAGGAGGTCAAT
Source organism: uncultured Planctomycetaceae bacterium (assembly GCA_964518805.1). Lineage (GTDB taxonomy): Bacteria > Planctomycetota > Planctomycetia > Pirellulales > Thermoguttaceae > CALFBP01. The sequence goes on from CAZFKF010000287.1 coordinate 5,101, forward strand.
CGGGAACTTCCATTTGCTCTTACGCTGGCCGTGGCTCTTCCCAAAGGGGATCGGCAGAAGTGGCTTGTGGAGAAGGCGGTGGAATTGGGGGTGACGCGGCTTGTGCCCCTCAAGACGTCTCGCGCGGTAGCCCAACCGGTCCAGCACGCGGTGGGCCGGTTGGATCGCGCGGTGATCGAGGCCTCGAAGCAGTGCGGGCGCAATCGACTGATGGAGATCGCCCAGCCCCAGCACTGGCCCGACTTCGTGAGCGGCACGCAGCCCGTTCCGGCGCGTTTCCTGGCCCATCCGGCCGATCGCGCCGCCGAGGGCTGCGCGGCGGAAAAATCCGTCGCCCTGTCGGAGCCCTCGTCCGTCGATCCGATCGTGTTGGCCATCGGTCCGGAAGGCGGATTCACGGCCGAGGAAGTGGCCCTGGCAACGGCTGCCGGCTGGACGCTCGTGGACCTCGGTCCGCGAATCCTCCGCATCGAAACGGCAGCCCTATGCCTGGTGGCGATGGTGACGCAGCGCCGACCAATGTCTTATTGACCCCTGTATTGAAAATGATCCTGGTGCAAGGCTTTTCTCCCTTGTTTTCCGGCCTCCCGTTGGTCGGCCTCGCTCATTGGCTGCGCAGGGCTCAATAAGACGGCTTATCGTAGGGCCCGTCCTACGACGGAGAAATCTCCGGCACCGCGTACGGCGGGCGGTAGAAGCCGCGGACCAGTCGGTTGGCTTCGGCGTTGCCCTTGAAGCATTCGTTCTGTGGGTCGCAGTCGAGCCAAGGGCCGAGGATCGTCGTGTCCGGATCGATTTCGTGGCCCATGAGGTGGGCCAGGTAGCGGTCGTACATCTCGTCGAACAGGGGTGTGTCGTGGACCTGCCTCCGCTGCCGGTCGAGCGGGGTGGGCCGGCCGAGTCGGTACGAGACGTTGCCGGCGTGGCAAATGGCCGTCGAGATGTGGCCGTCGAGGACGTCGCCATTGAGGTCCTCGCGCTTGCCGCTCCGCACGGCCTGGATGAAGTTCTCGAAGTGGGTCTCACCGGTCGACCACGACTTGATTTCCTTGCCGCTTTTGTCATACGCCTTGGCGTAGCCCTGCACGATGGCCACGGAGCCACCCTCGCAATCGACCACACTGCCGGTCTGGTGGCCGCGGAAGTCGGGCACCTTGTTCGAGCCCTTGGCCGCGCGGAGGTTGTGGACTTCGTAGAGGATCGGGGCCGAGGCGAAATCGTAGTAGATGATCTGCGTGTTGGGCACCTGGCAGGCGTCGTTGAACACGAAGCGGCCGCCGAGGCTCATCACGCGGCGCGGCAGGCCGGTCTCGCCCAGCAGCCAGCGGGCCACGTCGACCTCGTGG
>CAZFKF010000288.1:0-6427 GCA_964518805.1 uncultured Planctomycetaceae bacterium
GCTGAAGTAGTTGCGCCCGGGCTCCGCGCCGTCGCAGCCGCCGATGAGGAAGAAGCGGCGAATCTTGCCATCCTTGACGGCTTGGACGATCGTGCTGGCCAAGCCAAGGATCACGTTGTGGTGGAACCCGACGGTCGAAGTGGTTCCCGGGGCGTCGGGCAGGGCCGGGCACTGCCGGGCCTTGGCTACGACCGCCGAGAAATCCTCGTCCATGATCCGTGTGCCGCCCGGCACCGCCGTGACCCGCGTGGTGAACACCCGGTCGGCATAGCTCGCCTTGGGGATCAAAATGCAATTGGTGGTAGCCACGACGGGCCCGGGGAAGGCGTCGAATTCCTGGCGTTGCTTCTGCCACGCCCCGCCGAAGTGTCCGGCCAGATTGGGGTGCTCGCGGAGCCGGGGATACATGTGGGCGGGGAGCATTTCGCCGTGGGTGTAGACCTTCACGTCGGTCCCCTCGCAGCACTTCAGCAGGTGCTCCAGGTCCACCATATCGTGTCCGGTGATGAGAATCCCGGGGCCGGCGACGGTTCCTTCGCGAACGGTCGAGGGCGAGGGATCGCCGTAGCGCTCGACGTGGCCTTCGTCCAGCAGTTCCATGACGCGGAGATTCTTGCGCCCGCACTCCAGGACCATTTCCAAATGAGCGTCGAGATCGAAGTTCACGTTCGTCATGGTGGCGAACAGCGCGTCTTCGATGAACGCGCTGACCGACTCGTCCGTCTTGCCCAGACGCCGGGCGTGGTTGGCGTAGGCCGCCATGCCCTTCAGCCCGTACAGCAGGGTCTCTTGCAGCGACTGCACGTCGGCGTTCTTGCCACACACACCCAGTCCGTTCGAGCAGGCTACGCCGCCGAAGGTTTGCTCGCACTGATTGCAGAACATTCTGTGTTCCTCCTGATTGCCGGAATTGCTCGTGACACGAACGATAATATGACCGGCCGCGGCGGTGGCCCTTGATCTAGGTCAACCCTGAGAAAATAATGCCGAAAATTCGTTGAGACCGCGATGCTGCGACGTACCTGAAGGGCCTTTTGGGGCCGTCGCGACGGCCCCAAAAGGCCCTTCCGCGTGATCCTCGGTGTGACACCGGCGGTAAGTTAACACTTCTTGAGAACAGTAGCAAGTAAAGGGGGCATGGTGGGCCTGAATGTTGCGGAGATCCTTCAGGGGTGCCGGCTATTCTCGGGCGTCCACGCGCGGGGGTTTCAGCGTCTGGTGGCCATCGCTCGCCTTTGCCGATTCGAAAAAGCCCAGGTCGTTTTCCGCGACGGCCAGGAGTGTCCCGGGGTATACGTGGTGGGAAGCGGACTGGTCCGCGTGTTTAAGACGTCCCCCAACGGCAAGGAACACGTCCTCCACATGATTGGGCCGGGCAATACCTTTGCCGAGGTGGCTGCTATTGGCGGGTTCTGCTGCCCGGCCAGCGCGGAGGCGGTCGCAGATACGGTTTGCGCACTATTGCCGCTCGGACCATTTCGCGACTTGCTCGAGAGCGACCACGAGTTTTGCCGAGAAATGATGACCGGCATGGCCGCCTGGGTGCGGCAGTTGATCGACTTGATCGAGGACGTGGTGTTGCGCGACGCGGCTGGCCGGCTGGCCCGATACCTTCTCGAAGCCGATGCGAATGCCGCGGGCGTGGTGGAATTGCCCACACTCAAGCGGCATGTGGCCAGCCATCTGAACCTGACGAGCGAGACCTTCTCGCGGACGATCCGCCGGCTGGCCGAAGCCGGCCTCATCGATGAACCCGACCCTTATCACGTGCGCCTCCTGGACCGGCAGCGTTTGCGCCAGGTGGCTGAAGGAATTACGTTCGAGTCATGATCACCTCGCGAGACCGAGTCATCCGCACCCTGTGCCACGAGCCGATCGACCGTGCACCGCGCGACCTTTGGATTACACCGGCCATGGAGTTGCTCCACGCCGACGATGTGGCAGAGATGCAGCGCCGGTATCCGAACGACCTGATCCGGCCCGAGTTCCGACGGCCCCGCGGTCAGCGGGCCAAAGGGGCAGCACACGAGGCGGGGCAGTACACCGACGCCTGGGGGTGCACGTGGCAGGTCGCCGAGCGCGGGGCAAGGGCGACGTTGGTCCACAGTCCCCTGGGCGGCGCGGACCAAGTGGCGAGTTACCGGCCGCCGATGGAAACACTCGACAAGGCAAGCTTCGCCGCCGTGAATCGCGGCTGCTCGGCCACGTCGCGATTCGTGCTGGGGCCAAGCGACGTGCGCGTTCTGCAGCGGATCGAGTGGCTCTGCGGAGCAGACGCTGCGTTGGCCGACCTGCGTTCGCCCGGCAAGCCCATCCGCGATCTCTTGGCCATGCTCCACGATTTCTCCTGTCGGGAAATCTCCCTTTGGGCATCGACAGAGGTCGATGGCGTCGAGTTCGCAGACGCCTTGGGATCCCCGCAAGGATTGGCGGTCTCGCCGCAAGTGTTTCGCGATTTGCTGAAGCCGCTCTATCGCGAGTACTGCACGATCCTTCACGAAAAGGACAAGTTTGCCTTCTTTCGCACCGAGGGCGCCATCGAGCCCATCTTCGGCGATCTCGTCGAAATCGGGGTGGATGCAATCCACGCGAATCTCTTCGCGACGAACCTCGAAGCGCTCGCCGAACGGTTCCGCAACCGCGTGACCTTCTGGGGCGACCTGGACCACGATCGGGTCCTCCGGTCGAGCACGCCGGAAGATGTCAAGTCCGCCGTCCGCCGGGTCCGCTCGGCGCTGGATTACGGACGCGGCGGACTGATCGCCCAGTGCCAATGGTCGCCGGAGGTGCCCTTCCGCAATATCACCGCGGCCATGGAGCAATGGCTGGCGCCGATGCCCATGCATGCGCAGGTGAATTGAATTCGCAGGGGATGCCGAAGGACCGTCAGTCGATCGACGGCAATTCGGCCAGGGCTTCCTGGATCTTCTCTTGCGGGTAGGCGTAGTCCTCGAGTTCTCCGGCTAGGAAGCGGTCGTAGGAGGCCAGGTCGCAGATCCCGTGGCCGCTGAGGTTGAAGAGGATGCACTCCTCGCGACCCGTCTCGCGGCAGCGGATGGCCTCGACCACGGCGGCGCGCACGGCGTGCGACGTTTCGGGGGCGGGAATGATCCCTTCGGTTTCGGCGAACAGCTTGGCCGCCTGGAAGCACTCGATCTGGTGGAATGCAGCCGCCTCGACCAGCCCCAGCTTCTTCGTCAGGCTGACCATCGGGGCCATGCCGTGATAGCGGAGCCCGCCGGCGTGAATCCCCGCCGGTACGAAGCTGTGGCCCAGCGTGAACATCTTCACCAGAGGCGTGAGCTTGGTCGTGTCGCCGAAGTCGTACCGGTACTGGCCTCGGCTCATCGACGGGCACGACTCGGGTTCGGAGGCCACGAAACGAATGTCCTTGCCGGCGATCTTGTGCCGGACGAAGGGGAAGGCCAGTCCGGCAAAGTTGCTTCCCCCGCCCACGCAGCCGATCACCACGTTGGGGAAATCGCCGAACATCTCCATTTGCTTCTCCGCTTCCAGGCCGATGATGGACTGGTGGAGCAGGACGTGGTTCAGCACGCTGCCGAGGGTGTACTTGGTGTCGTCGCGCGAAACCGCGGCCTCGACCGCCTCGCTGATCGCGATGCCCAGGCTGCCGGGGCAATTCGGATCGGCGGCGAGGATCTGCCGCCCGGCCTCGGTCTCCAGCGACGGACTGGGCGTGACCGAGGCCCCCCAGATCCGCATCATCGAGCGGCGATACGGCTTCTGCTGGTAGCTCACCTTGACCATGTACACCTTGCACTCGATTCCGAAGAACGAGCAGGCGAACGCCAGCGACGTACCCCACTGCCCGGCGCCGGTTTCGGTGGTCAGGTGTTCGATCCCCTCGGCCTTGTTGTAGTAGGCCTGCGGCACAGCCGTATTCGGCTTGTGGCTGCCCGGCGGGCTGTGGCTCTCGTCCTTGAAATAGATCCTCGCCGGCGTCTTCAGTGCCCGCTCCAGGCCAGTAGCCCGCACCAAGGGCGTCGGCCGCCATATGGCATAGATGCGACGGACATCCTCGGGAATGGGGATCCAACGCTCCTGGCTCACCTCCTGCATGATCAGCGCCCGGGCGAAGATCGGCTCCAAGTCGGCGGGTCCAACCGGCTGCAGCGTGGCGGGATGAAGCGGCGGGGGCACCGGTTCGGGCAGATCGGCCTGAAGGTTGTACCAGGCAGTTGGGATGTCGCTCTCGCTGAGCAGCACGCGTTTTGCATTCATGGATGACTCCTCGACCACTCCTTAGACAGGCCACTGATACTTGGGCAGACCTTCTAGGTTAATCCGCGACGCCGCGTTTGTCGATGGTCGAGCGTGCACGCACCCCCCAAACAAATGGTGCTGCGTGCCCACGTCCGGGCCTTGGCGAATTATGGTTGTCGGATCGCGGCTTCGCCAGAAGACGTCGAGAAGGATCGAAAGTCAAATCGCGGACAAGCTCGTCTTATGGCGCGGGACAGGGTTCGAGCGTGCCGCGATCGGACGTCGGCGGGAGACCTGCTCCGCGGCTTGCTCAGGCGACCTTGGGTTGAGCTGCGGATTGGAACAGCTCGGTGCTGAGGTAGCGGTCGCCGCGGTCGGGAAGTAACGCGACGATCGTGCCCCGCGTCATCCGGCTGGCCAAGCGGATCGCCCCCGCAACCGACGCGCCGCCCGACATCCCGGCAAAAATCCCCTCCAGGGTCGCCAAACGCCGGGCCGTGGAGAATGCCTCGTGATCGAGCACCGTGATCTTGTCGGCCAGCATCGAAGGATCGTAGATCTTCGGCTGGATCGATTCCTGCATGTTCTTCAGGCCCTGGATGCGATGGCCCAGCGGCGGCTCGATGCCGACGACGCGGGCCGACGGCTTCGCCTCCTTCAGGTACTGGCTCACGCCCATCAGGGTTCCCGTGGTGCCCATGCCGGTCACGAAGACGTCGAGTTGGCCGTCCGTCTGTGCGAGGATTTCCGGGCCGGTCGACTCGCAATGGGCCAGGACGTTGTCCGGGTTGTCGAACTGGTTCGGAACGAAATACTCGCCCGGCGAATCGGAGGCCATCTGCCGCACTCGGCGGATCGCGCCGTCGGTCCGTTCGAGGGCGGGGGTGAGCACGATCTCGGCACCGAGGGCCTCCAGGATCTTGCGCCGCTCGATGCTGACGCTGGCCGCCATGCAGAGTTTCACGCGATAGCCCTTGGCTGCGCCGATCATCGCCATGGCGATCCCCGTATTGCCCGAAGTCGCTTCGAGGATGGTATGGCTCGGCAGGAGTGCCCCCGACTTCTCGGCAGCCTCGATCATGCGCAACGCAGCGCGGTCCTTGACCGACCCCCCCGGATTATTGCCCTCCAATTTGGCCAGAATTCTAACCGCGGGCCGTTTCGGATTCAGGTGGCGCAACTCCACCAGGGGGGTGTTACCAATTGCCTCAAGGATGCTCATGACTGCCTTGTCATTCTTTCCCCGGGAAATCCACGCAACAGTCTCGCACCCAGTACTGGGTGGTTGGCACTGCCTCTTGCAGCCGCCGAATGGTGGTCTTGGGCTGAACGTTGGGTCCCGTACCGCCCTTGCGAGTCGCCCTCATGGCATCATCGGTTTGCACTGCGCCTTGGCTGTAACCCGAGTTTTCCCTGCAACAGTAGTGGTCGTTGGGTGTCGTTGCCGACGATAATGCCGGCCTCACGGCTGCCGAACAGGAGGGCGAAGCGAATTGCGTCCCGGACCCCCTTTGTGGTGGGGGAAACACGAGGGGAACCATGGCTAGCGGCGAATTCCCGATCCTCACCGACACGGATATCCACGTGTGGTCGGTGGCGCTCGATGTGTCCCAGGAATCGGCTGGCCAACTGCTCGTCCTCTTGTCTGCGGACGAGCACGTTCAAGCCGAGCGGCTGCGCACCGAGGACCTTCGTCGCCGCTTCGTCGTGCGCCGGGCGAGACTCCGCGAACTCTTGGGTCGTTACCTCGAGGATGAGCCTTCGGCCCTCCGCTTTGATCGGGGCGCGTTGGGCAAGCCGTCGCTGGCGAGGCCATGGAGCGATTCGCGGCTGTGTTTTAGCGCCAGTCACTCGACGGACCTGGCCCTGGTGGCGGTGTCGCTCGACCGCGCGCTGGGCGTCGACGTGGAGCGAGTCCGGCCCATGCCCGACCTCGAGACGCTTTGCCGCAACTACTTTGCTCCGTCGGAAAGCGAAGCCTTGCGGCGTCTGCCCGAGTCCGAGCGGCTGGCGTCTTTCTTCCGCGCCTGGGTGCGCAAAGAAGCGATGCTCAAGGCGCTGGGCACGGGACTCTCGTTCGGCCTGGATCAGGTCGTCGTGTCGCTCGACGCGGAGATCGCACAGGTGATCGCGATCCGAGGCAATTGCCGCTCGGCCGCGGCGTGGCGCGTCGACGACCTCCGTCCGCACCCCAACTACGCCG
>CAZFKF010000289.1:0-6402 GCA_964518805.1 uncultured Planctomycetaceae bacterium
CACGGCGTTCTGGATCGCCTCGGTCGAATAGATGCCCGGCAGGTGGTTGTGCGCGGGGTTGTTGCACACGGAGTGCAAGTTGTCGAACTTCAGGCAGCGCACACCGTTATGGCGGATGTGGTGCCGAAACGCCTCGACGTACATCGAGCGGATCGGCTCCGTGGCCCGGCACATGATAGGAACCGCAGGCGCGGGCCCGGCCGGATCGTGGTTCAACGTGGGGCGCACGGCCGGATTGCCGCCGACGGACCAGTGGGTCATCGAACTGTCGATCCACAGGCCCGGGGCGATGCCGAGCTTCTTCAACTCGGCGAGAATCTTCGTCAGCCCGTTGGGAAAACGCACCGGATCGCAGCGTTTCAGATCGCCGTTGAAATCGACCCAAAAGTCGATCGAATAGTAATCGAAGCGGCAGCCGGTTTCGCGTTGCGACTGGGCCAGCTTGGTGATGTTGTCGAGGAGAAACTCTTCGGTCTCGTCGAAATTGCCGTTGGGCCGCGCGCCGAAGGGCTCGAAAATGGCATACGGTCGGTCGTGGCCGCGGACCACGCGCCGCATGCGACTGCGAACGTGCGCCACCAGCGCCTGGCGAGCCGCCCCGGCGTCGCCCACTCCGTACACGGCTTCCATGCTGCGGAAGGTCGCCCCCGGCGCGAGCTTGACGCCCGGGTACTGGCGCAGCAATACGTGGCCTCCCTCGGCTTGCGCCCATCCGGCCGGATGGGCAAGCGAAAGAAAGAACTCGTCGTTCAGATAGACCGGGAACCCTTGCTCTCGGGCCACGGCCTTGGCCGCGGTCGGGTAATCGGCCAGCCAGAGATTCAGCACCCGGATCTCGCGAGGGCCGGCGTTGGCGATTTCAACCGTCTTTCGTAGAACGGGATCGTTTGCGTTCCACTCGTACACGACGGCGGCCGAGATGCCCGGCTGCTCGGAAGACAGCTTAAAAGCGGCTCGGCCCCGGGGGCCTTGCGCGGCCTCGGGGCACTGCACGACGCGCAGCGTCACGCGTTCGGCGCGGGCGGGCTCACCGACCTCCAGGCCAAGTTCGGGGCCTCCGCCCAAAGCGATGCAGTGCCCCGTGCGGCGGTTCAACCACGACTGCGCTGTAAGGCCCGCCGCGGTATCCAACCGCAGGACGAATTGCGGCGACTCGAGTGCAACGGACGTGCCCGACTTGATGATCCGGCAAGGGGCCTCCGTCGCATGGGCCGACGGGGCAAGCATCGCCAAACATAATGCCGCCAGGTGTAGGACGGGTCTCCGACCCGTCCTTGATGGCCCGCAAAGCGATCCTGTCGACGGCTTGGGAAGCGACTCCATGGACGGCTTGGAAAGCCATCCTACGGGTCGATTTGCGGAGGCGAATGCGGGTTGTTGTCTCGCGTCGTCCATCGTATCCCTCCTGTGTATTTCTTTGAATATCGCGGCGGTTCGTCGCCGGGTACAGGGAAACGCGTCTGGTCACGGAGACGCCTCGGATCACGAGCCCGGCTGGCCTGCGGCCCGGAGCCTTTCGATGAACTGCTTCATGAACTCGGTGCGGTAATCGTGCCACGTGCGGGCGCTGACGAGGTTGCGGTCCACGACGCACGGCTTGTCGACGTACGTGCCGCCGAACTGGGTGACGTCGAGGGCGCACTTGGCCACCGTGGTCATCATGCGGCCTTTGAGCACGCCGGCCGCCGCGACGATTTCGACGCCGTGGCAGACGACAGCCACCGGCTTCCCCGCCTCGAAGAAGTGCCGCGTGATGCGAATCAAGTGCTGGTCGTAGCGGAGATATTCCGGGGCTCGGCCGCCCGATACGAACAGGCCGGCGTACTCCTCCGGCTTGACGTCGCGGAAAGCGACCGCCGCCTTGATATGGTAGGCCGGCTGTTCGCGGGTGATGTCCCAGGGGATCCGCTCGTCGGGCGGGATTTCGTGCATCACCCCGTGGTAGGTGCGGGCTTCGGGCCCGGCGACAACCACTTCAAAGCCTTCTTCGGGGAGGCGGAAAAACGGATACAACGTATCCATGACTTCCGTGGCGTCGCCGATGGGCATGAGGACTATCGTCATGTTGCGCACATCCTTTTTTCCACGAGAACCGGCGCCCCCCGTCCCTTGTGCGGTGCTTCCAGACTATTGCACCGGCTCTAGCCGACGAAGATTCGCAACAATCGCGGAGACATTCTTGTTGAACTGCACGGCATGGGCGTGTCGCATGCGCCGAACTTCATCAACGATGGGATCATCCAACATGGATGCCTTCTTCCACGTCGTACCACGGAGCGCCTGCTACGGCCAGGCGAAGACTTCGCGCACTCGCGATTCGACGTTTGTTGTAGGCAGCAGACGAGACCACAACCGCGGGTCGGGCGCGTTCCGCCAAACGGTCACGATAGGGTAACGGAACGAACACGACATCGCCGGCGCTAAACGCCACAGAGATTCTTCCAGTCGTCGTAGATCGAGTCTTCCGGGTTGTCCCATTCCTTCTTGGCAGCTTCGCATTATCCCGTGGGGATTGTAGCATCCCCAACAGGAACGAGGAATACACTCGCGAGGGTGCGATCGGCCCGAATTCCCGGCCTCGATGATTCACTGCGCTTACTACAAGCACGTCGGCCTCGCGGATTCGACGACCGAAGGTCTCCTTTGTTCGCTGGAGACCTTCGGTCGCCGCTGGTGCGGGGGCGGGAGACCCACGCACTGCGCGATGGTGCACCGCTCCCGTTGCCTCAGGCCGTGCCTTTGCGTGTTTCCCATTTCCCCCCGGTGAAGTCGGGGATTTCCTGGGGAGCGCCGCCTTCGGCGATCGACTTGCCGGAGAGCGGGATCACCACGCTCCAGGCAGCGGCGTCGCACGCGTCGATGGGCGGCTTGCTGCCCGCGCGGACTGTCTTCAGGAATTCGTTGACCACGAAGAAGTCGCCGCCGCCGTGGCCCGTGCCGGCCGCCTGGTCGCGGAACTGGGACCACATGGGATGCTCGAACTCGCCAGCGTATTTGGAGACCGGCTCCCACTTGTCCTCTTTGGAACGGCCTTCGATCCAGATGCTGTCCGTGCGCGATTCGTAGCTGGCCTTGGTACCCTGGAGGCTGTAATAGGTGGTGCTGACCACGGGCCGGGGCGACGAGATATCGTACCGCAGGTCGATCAGTTTCCCCTTGGCGGTCTGGATTAGCGTGGTCACCGAATCGGTCGACCGGAACTTGATCTTCTGGGCCGGGTGGTCTTTGGGGAACCGTTGACGCACGTACCGGATGAGGTTCGCCTGCCCCGTGGAGGAGGCCACCAGCGATACCATGCGGTCGCCGCGGTTGATGCCCATCCACTGGGCGACCGGACCGATGGCGTGCGTCGGGTAGAGGTTGCCGAGGTAGTCGCGCAGCATCTCACCGCGCCACGTCAGTGCGCCGTCGCCTTCGAACATCAGGCTGCTGCAACAGTGGACGTAACCGCACTCGGCATAGGTCAAGTCGCCGAAGAGCCCCTTGGCCACCATGTTCGTGATCTGCATCACCGGCTGGAAGTAGCAGCAATTCTCCGAGAGCATGTAGATCTTGCCGGTTTCTTCAGCGGTGCGCACCAGTCCCCAGCACTCGTCCACGGTCATGGCCGCGGCCACTTCGCTCAGCACGTGCTTGCCCGCCTTCATCGCGTCAATCGCCATCGGGGCGTGGACCTGCATGGGCGTGCCGATAATCACCGCGTCGAGGTCGTCGCGCTGGAGCATGCGCTGATAGTCCTTCGGGCCCTCAGAATAGCCGACGGGCTTCTTCCCGCCCCGGGCTTGCGCCACGACGGCGATCGCCTGATTCAGGTGCGGCGGTTTGATGTCGCACAAGGCCGGGATTTCGACGCCCGCCTTGAGCGCCAGTTGCAGCAGATAGGTGCCGCGTCCTCCGGTGCCAATTACGCCGACACGAAGCGGCTTGGCCCGTTGCTGGGCGTGGCCGGATTGGGTCAGTCCGACGGCCAGTCCGGCGGCCGCCCCCAAACGCAGCAGGTCGCGACGATGGATGCGATCGTTCATGGCGGTCTCCTTCGATCCGGGCCGATGCGCGATCGGCCGCAAAGCGTTGGTTGCGATCTCCTGGGAAACTCGCGTCGGCCGGTCCACGTCAAGCGAGATCGGCGGCGCCCCCGCCGAACATTATGGGACTGGCGCGAACACAAGTTCAACGGGGGCGACGCATGAGGCGAGACGGTTTGAACGAGACAGGTTCTCAAATCGGAGAACCGCCCAAGCAGGTGGGGCGAAGAATCGGCGCGGAACATGCGCCGGGATGCGATGTCAGCGAACGCGCGAAACAACAGCGCGTATCACCGACGCGAATCGCATCCCTGCGACCCGATCGAGAGTCAACCCGCTGGAGAAGAGCGGCAGCGATCAGCCTTCGGTGGCGCGCTCGCGACCCGTTCGCGGTCCGCCGCGCCGCGGTCCGCCGCCGAACCCGCGCTGCTGGGCCTCGTTCACCTGGATGGTCCGTCCTTCCAACTGCGTGCCATTCATTTCCTGAATCGCGGCATCGGCAGCCTGGTCTTCCGCAAACGAGACAAACCCGAAGCCTCGAGATCGTCCTGTCTCGCGATCGGTAATGACCTTTGCCTCGGTGATCTCACCGAACCGTTCAAAGGCATTGAATAACCCGTCGTCCGTCGTCTTCCAGTTCAGGCCGCCCACAAATAGTTTCTTCGCCATCGACCGCGAACTCCTCATCGAGGCACCGCCACGCGCGGCGCCGTCCCCAAAAAACCAACAGTCCCTCGGATCGGGACCCGCTTGCTCGGCTCAGCCGTCAGAGCGGCTTCGCTGAGCGATGGTAGCATATCACCTATGAGATTCCACGCAATGGGGATTCCTTACAATCCAAGGCAAAATGGGCTACGACAACCCCACCGCCCTGGATGCATCGCTGACACGTGTATCCCCGACGTCGCTCGCCCAGCGGCTCGCGGGCAACCTTCGACGCGGCAGGGGTGGATTGCCGGGTGAGAACACAATCCTCTAACTGGTGGTATTTATATACACTAGATTGGTGTATGGTGGCCGCGGGTGAGGCGGAAATCGCCACTCTTGCCTCAGGTGCTGACTGCCGACTTCCAGACAACGCCCCCTCGTAGGAATGAGAGGGGCTTGCAGTGATGGCATCGGCGACTTAGCTTAGTGTATCCTCCGGGGATCGCACCAAGCTTTCTCCCAGGAGCAAAGAGCGTACTTGGGTGGTCGTAGTTGTGTTGGCCGACAGGGTGGTCCTGCAAGGCCCGGACGATCCTACTCCAATCATTGAAGGGTACTGCGATGAAGAGACTGGTTGCGCTGATGGTGGCCGCGAGCCTGGCGATCTGCGTCGGCTGCGGCAAAGAGGCTCCCAAAGCGAAGAAGAGCAGCGGGCCGATGACGCCTCCGCCGGTCGCCAAGGGCATGACGAAGGCCCCGGAAGAGAAGGCTCCTGAGGCCAAGGCTCCTGAGGCTAAGGCCCCCGAAGCCAAGGCGCCGGAAGCCAAGGCGCCGGAAGCCAAGGCGCCGGAAGCCAAGGCGCCGGAAGCCAAGGCGCCCGAAGCCAAGGCTCCGCCAGCCCCCCCGGAGAAGAAGTAGTCACCGTTGAAGCCTCGGCTTCAGCAAGGAACCTCGATGGCGCTGGGCGCATTTCCAGCGCCTCGCGTTCGTCTGACGTTTGACGAGAATGGAAGGCGGCCAACGAGCCGCCTTCCGCTATTTCTTGCCTACGGCTCGGCGTAGAGCGAGCGCGTGGTCGTGACAGCGGCGGTCTGCTCTGAATCGGTCCAGTCGCCGGCCGCGCAGGGAAGACTGTGGGCAGGGCAGTATGAGCAGTCGCCCCGCCCGCCTTGTTCGGGACGGACCACATGAAGCGGCCGGACCTGAGTCGTCGTCTCGACGCCTGACGGATCGTACGTCACGGCCTGCGAAATCGGTTCATTCTCGATCGCTGCCAGCACGTACCACCGCGAACCCGCCTGATCGATGCTCTGCTGATTCAAGCCGCGGACCGCAGCCAACGCCTGCTCGTACGTCAGGGCAGCGGGATCGGTACCGCCTTGGATCTGCGCCGGGCATCCGGGAACGTCCCACGGCGACTGCGGCTCCCACCCGGTAGGCCACTCGATCGAACCGACGCGATAACTCAGCGGAGTGCATAAACGGGCGTTGGGCCATTTCCTGCCCGGGCACGCAGGTTGGACCACCACGGCCCACTCCGCCGACGGCGCGCGACGAGCCTTCTCGTTAAAATCAATGGCCGCACGGACCGCAACGAAGAGATCGTCCACCCGCGCAAGCACCTCCCGTGGCTGACCGGGCTGCGGCGGGGCGTCGTCCAGCGATGCTCCGCAGAATCCCTCGGGACGGGTGACAATCCAGACCTCGTACTTGGCCATCGGCGGAACCC
>CAZFKF010000290.1:0-6400 GCA_964518805.1 uncultured Planctomycetaceae bacterium
CTATTGGGATCGGTACGGGGCATCCCCGAGTCCGGGGGCATCGACGACGCGCCAGCTCGCGCGCAGCGTGCGGTGGGCGAGGCGGAGGCGCGGGCTGTCACGACAACGGAGCCCCCAACGAAGGCAGTCGAGGACGAACCTCGTGTGGTGGCTGCGAAGCCACCCGCGATCCCATCGTCTCTTCCGGCACCGGTGGAGCCCCCTTTGCCTGCTGTGTCGTTCCCGGCCCTGCAGCCTCCGGTTGCACCAACGCCCAGGCCCTCGCCCACTTCCGAGACGCCGCAGCCCCGCACTTCCGCGCGCCCGACCAGACGACTCGGTCAGGCTCAAAGGGTCGTTCCGTTGCCGAAGGTCGCCGACGCTCGGCGCCATGGCATCGAGGAGACTCGAACTCCATCGCGAGGCCGTGCTCCGGCGGTTGCCGATCGCGAGGCACCGGACAGGGCGTTACCGGTTGAGTACGTCGCTGTGCCGGTCGAGCCGCAGCAGAGTCGCGCAGCGGTTCCGAGGCGAGGCGAACGAACGCAAGCCGTGGAGTTGGCCGCTCGTGAGGCAGACCAGCACACGCAGCGCGGTTTTGAGTTGGCGTCGCACGGGGCATACTTTGCCTCGCGGGCGCAGTTCATCGTCGCCCTGCGCCGGATGGTCCAGGCAATGGACACGGAACGGCACACGTCGGAGCACAGCCGCGCGTTGGCGGCGGGCTTGAACGCCATGCGCGAGGCCGAGGACTTTCTCCCCAGCGGGTCGCAACTCGAGGCCGACCTGGATCTCCCCAGCATCGTGGCCGGGCATCGCACGCCGGCCCTTAAGCAGTCGGCGGCCTCGATGACGCCGCAGACGGCCTTGCAGGCCTATTTCACCTTCGCACAATCGCAATTGGGCATTGCCGGCGGCGGGGAACTCGCCGCTTCCATGGCGTGCTACGGCTTGGGGAAACTGCACCGCACCGTATCCGGCCAGCAGGCCGACACGCTTGGGGCGGCGCAGTCGAAATCGATGGCCTACCTTCAGGCGGCCATCCTGATCTATCCGCAGAATTACCTGGCATCCAACGAACTGGGCGCTTTGTTGGCCCACGCCGGACGGAACGAAGATGCGCGCAAGGCCTTGGAACACAGCGTTTCGATCCAACCCACGGCAACCGGATGCCGCAACCTCGCCGTGGTCTGCCGGAACGTCGGACACGTCGAGGGGGCGCGCAGGGCAAGCTGGGAAGCGGATGCTCTGGAGCGACAAGACTCGCTGCGCGGCGCGCGGCATGAATCGGCCGAGCGCGGAGTCCAATGGCTCGATCCCATCCGGTTCACCCAAGCGACTCGTGCTTCGACCGGTGCGGCGGGGTCGCCCGCAACAGCGTCACCCCGGGACGTGCGCTTGACCGGTTTTGCCGCGCCGTCCGAGGGCCCGGCGACGTTACCCAACGGTCCAGGCCAACCGTATCCGCCCTATGCGTTCTATCCGTCGCCCCAGTTCCCGCAGTTCCCGGCCCAACCCGCGCCCTATGCGACGGCGGGCGTTCCCGCCTCGGCGTGCCGCTGGTGCCGGCAAGGCGGATGGGAGGCCAACCGGGCGATCTTCTGGCAGGGATACGCCCAAGGAGAATACGTTGCCCGCGCTCGAACGGCCCACGTGAACGAGTACCGTTTGCGGCCTGACGATCAGCTCGACATGGTTTATCGCCTCACGCGCGAAGAGACTTCCCAGCCGTATCGTTTCAACGTCGGCGACGAGATCCGCGTGGAATCGCTGACCGATTCCAATCTCAATCGCGACTTGCTCATCCAGCCGGACGGGACGATCACCATGCGGCTGTTGGGGCAGGTGAAGGCCACCGGTAAAACGGTCACGCAATTGCGCGACGATCTGGAAAGCGCCTTCCTGAAGTACTACAAGGTTCCGTCGATTTCCGTCACGCCGCTGAAGATGAACACGAAGCTGGAGGACCTTCGAGCCACGGTCGACCGCCGGGCGGGGATCGGCGGGCAGAGCCAGCTCGTGCGGGTAACGCCCGAAGGCTCGATCTCGCTGCCGGTGATCGGCTGCGTACCCGCCCAAGGACTTACGCTCCGCGAGCTTCAACAGGAACTCAACGAGCGCTACCGCGAGCAGATCGAGGGCATGGAGGTGATTCCGGTCCTCGTGCAGCGGGCGCCGAGGTTCGTCTATGTCTTGGGCGAGGTTCACACGCCGGGGCGTTTCGAGCTGGTGGGCCCAACCACGGTCATCCAAGCCATCAGCATGGCAGGCGGCTGGAACGTGGGTGCCAATCTCCGGCAGGTCGTCGTCTTCCGCAGGGACGACTCCTGGCAGTTGTTGGCCACGATGCTCAATCTCCAGGCGCCTCTTTACGGCAACGACGCCTGTCCGTCCGGTGAAATCTGGCTCTCGGATTCCGACGTGGTCATCGTGCCCAAGGGCAAGATCCTCATCGCCGATGAGTTCATCGAGCTGGTCTTCACGCGAGGCGCCTACGGCGTCTTCCCCTTCAGTTCGTCCCTCAATTTTTCGACCATGAGCCGGCTCTATTGAGGCCCGCCCGCCGCAGATCGCAGCAGCGCGAACCGCCGCACCGCCCATGTCTCCCGAATCGCTCACCGCAGCCCTGAAAGACGAGGCATCGAGGCTTGGGTTTGCGCTGGCAGGGGCCTGTCCGGCGGTGACGCCGCCCGGCGTGGATCGGTTTGCCGATTGGCTGGCTGCCGGATACGCCGGTGAGATGCACTTTCTGCCAGAGCGCGCGCAGGCCTACGCCGACCCGCGTCACGTGCTTGACGGGGCGCGGAGCATCCTGATGCTCGGGCTTCCGTATCGCACGGCCGAGCCGGCCGAAACAACACCGGGTCAAGGCCGGGTCTCGCGGTACGCCTGGGGCCGGGATTACCACGCGGTGGTCCGCGCCAAGCTTCGTGCCCTGGGCGATCTGCATCGCCGCTTGACACCGGGTGCCGGCGTCCGCGGCGTAGTCGACACCGCGCCCCTTCTGGAACGCGAATTCGCGCGCCTCTCCGGCCTGGGGTGGATCGGCAAGAACACGCTGGTCCTGAACCCAAGCTGCGGGAGTTGGTTCTTCCTAGCGGCGCTGCTTTCCACCGAGACTCTCTGCTACGACGCCCCCTACGGATCCGAACATTGCGGCACGTGCCGCGCTTGCCTCGACGCGTGTCCTACCGGCGCCTTGATCGCGCCCTACGTGCTCGACGCCCGGAAGTGCATCAGTTACCTAACGATCGAATTGCGGAGCCCTATTCCGACGGAACTCCGCGAAGGGCTGGGCGAGTGGCTTTTCGGCTGCGATGTGTGCCAGGACGTTTGCCCATGGAACCGGCACCGCGAGGTCCAGGGAGCGTCGGACTTCGCCCCGGAATCGACGACAAACCCCGCGGATTTGGCCGAGTTGCTCGCGCTTGACGAGGCGGCCTTTCGCGCTCGGTTCCGGGCGACGCCTCTGTGGCGGGCAAAACGTCGCGGGCTGTTGCGCACGGCGGCGATCGTGCTCGGCAACCGACCCTGTGCGCACGCCGTGCCAGCCCTGATCCGAGGTCTCAGCGACCAAGAGCCGCTGGTTCGTGCGGCATGTGCATGGGCCTTAGGACGCCATGAAGACCGGAACGCTTCGGCGGGCCTCCACGCTCGCGCCGCCGAGGAGCCCGATCCCATGGTGCGAAGAGAGATCGCGGCCGCGCTTTGGGGACGGTGACAGCGGTGATCGACCGCGGAAGACCGCGGCCTTGTGCGAAGAATGCCGGAAGTCGCTACGCTCCTTCACCAGTCGTCTCGTCGATGGATTCGTGTTCGAGCAACGCGGAGGCGTTCCGGCGCTGTTCGCGGCGGTCGCCGAACCATTGGATGACGTAGTAGAACACCGGCGTGAAGAAGATGCCGAACAATGTCACGCCGAGCATGCCGCTGAACACGGCGGTGCCCAGGGTTCGCCGCATTTCGGCGCCGGCCCCGCCCGAAATGACCAGCGGCAGCACGCCCAGGATGAAGGCGAACGAGGTCATCAGGATCGGCCGCAGGCGGAGCTGGCACGCGGCCAGCGTGGCCTCGTAGCGGGGCATGCCCGTTTCCCGCTTCGACTTGGCGAACTCGACGATCAGGATCGCGTTCTTGCTGGCCAGGCCCACCAGCACCACGAAGCCGATCTGCGTGAAGACGTTGATGTCCATCTTGGCCAAAGCCACGCCGGCGACGGACGAAAGCAGGCACATGGGCACCACGAGGATCACCGCCAGCGGCAGCGACCAGCTCTCGTACTGCCCGGCCAACACCAGGAATACCAGCACCACGGCCCCGGTGAAGACGAACGCCGTGGTGTTGCCGGCGATGATCTGGAGATAGGCCAGCTCGGTCCATTCGAAGGTCATGGACGACGGCAGATTCTCGCGGGCCAGGTTTTCGACCGTGCGGATCGCGTCTCCCGAACTCACGCCCGGCAGAGTATTCCCGTTGATGGCGGCGGCCGGGTACATGTTGTAGCGGACGATCACGAAGGGGGCGCTGTAGTCCTCGACCCGGGCCACCGTGCCCAAGGGGACCATCTGGCCGCGCGCGTTGCGGACCTGGAGACGCCGCACGTCCTCGGGCTGCATGCGGAAGGGGGTGTCGGCCTGGACGTTCACTTGCCAGGTGCGGCCGAACTGGTTGAAGTCATTCACGTAATAGCCGCCCAGATTGACCTGGAGGGCCTCGAAGACCGCGGTCAGCGGCACGTTCATCGTCTTGCACTTGGTGCGATCGACGTCGACGTACAGCTGCGGCGTGGCGGCGCGAAACACGGTGGACAGGCCGGTCAATCCCGGCGTATCGTTGCCCTTCTGGATCAGGTTGTCGGTTTGGGCCTGGAGCATGGCGGGGCCATTGTTGCCGCGGTCTTCGATCATCAGGCGGAAACCGCCCGAGGTGCCCAAACCGCGGATCGGCGGCGCGCCGAAGACGAACACCATGCCGTCTTCGATCGTGCTCAGCCGCTGGCGGAGTTCCTTGACGATGGCGTCGGCGCGAAGCTCGGGAGCCTGGCGTTCCTCGAACGGCTCGAGCGTGACGAACATCGTGCCCAGGTGCGACCCATTGGCCCCCAACACGAACGACATGCCGCAAATGCGGATCACGTGGCCCACGCCGGGTACTTCGCGGATGATCTTGCCGGCCCGGTCCATGACGTCCACGGTCCGCTCCAGCGACGCAGAATCGGGCAACTGGACGGCCACGAACAGGTAGCCCTGGTCCTGGTTGGGAATGAAGCCCGTGGGCACCTTGCCGAAGCTCCACCCGGTCAGGTATACCAGGCCGCCGTACAGGGCCAGCACCAGCAGGCTCACGCGCAACAGCTTGCCCACGGCCCACGTGTACGCGCTGGTCGATGCGGCAAACGTCTTGTTGAACAGCTTGAAGAACCAGCCAAGGCAGACGTTGAGCACCCACGACAGCGGATCGCGATGGGCGTGCCGCTCCTTGAGCAGCAGCGCGCACAGCGCGGGGCTGAGCGTCAGCGAATTCAACGCCGAAAGGATCGTCGAGAAGGCAATCGTCAGAGCGAACTGGCGGAAGAATCGCCCCGTGATTCCGGTGATGAACACGCAGGGAATGAACACCGAAGCCAACACCAGACCGATGGCGATCACCGGGGCCGAGACCTCGTCCATGGCCTGTCGGGCCGCGTCGCGCGGCTTCATGCCCTGCTCGATGTGGTGCTCGGTGGCCTCGACCACCACGATCGCGTCGTCGACCACGATGCCGATCGCCAGCACCAGGCCGAACAGCGAGAGCGTGTTCAGGCTGAACCCAAACCCCGCCATAGCGGCGAACGTGCCGATAATGGCCACGGGCACCGCAATCAGCGGAATCAGCGCGGATCGCCAGTTCTGCAGGAAAGCCAACACCACGATCGCCACCAGGATCACCGCGTCGCGGAGCGTCTTGAACACCTCGGTGATCGATTCCGAGATATAGGGCGTGGTGTCATAGTAGATGCGGTATTCGAGCCCCTCGGGGAACCGCTCCGCAAGCTCGGCCATCTTCGCCTTGACCAATGCGGCGGTGGCGAGGGCGTTCGAGCCGGGCAACTGGAACACGCCGATGCCCTGCGAGGGCGAATCGTCGAGGAAATTGGCGATGTCCTCGTTCTTCGCCCCCAGTTCCACGCGGCCCACGTCGCGAAGCCGCGTGATCTGCCCCTGCGGGCCGCTCTTGACCACGATCGCGCCGAACTGCTCGGGCTCGGTCAGCCGACCCAGGGCATTCATCGTGTATTGGAAAGCGACGCCATGGGCGGCGGGAGGTTGGCCGAGTTGTCCGGCCGCCACCTGCACGTTCTGCTCTCGCAGCGCGGCCACCACGTCGCCGGCCGTCATGTTGCGGGACATCAGAAGGGCCGGGTCGAGCCAGACCCGCATAC
>CAZFKF010000291.1:0-2845 GCA_964518805.1 uncultured Planctomycetaceae bacterium
ACCTCGATCGGCTCCATCCCGGAGAGTTGGATCGACCGATTGTTTCCGCAGCGTTGGCGCACGGCGCGCATTCGCCGACGAGTCATGGAGCAGGTGGAGTACCTGGTCGTTCGCGATGTCGGCGAACTTCGCTTCAGCATTCTGGAAAACCTCAAACGCAGCGTTCAGGATTTCCGTGACTCGCTGAGCGAGAGCATCGAGCGGACGATGCAGACCACCCGCCGCGCGCTGGACTCCGCCGTTGGTCGGCGGACCAAGGATGCGACGACCGTGGCCCCCGAGATAGCCCGCTTGGAATCGGCAATCACTGATCTTCAACGATTTCGGGAGCGTCTGGCCCACGTGGGTCGCGCTGGAGGGCTTGCCGCAGGCTCGGCGCAAGGCACTGGCGAGAACAAGATCGAGAGGCAATAGAAGAGACTTGTTGTACGGGCGATGGGGTTCGCCCTCAAACGTAGCGATCGTTCGCTGCTGATGACCCCTACCGTCAGGGCTTTCTCCTGTGGTAGGGACGACGGCGCACAGCAGGCCCCGTCAGGAGAACTTGGTTCCTGGCGGGGCCTGTTTATTTGCGTGTTCTCAAACCCAAGGAGTCTCAAGGTGGCACATAGGTTGTTTCGCAAGATTCTGGTGGCCCACGACGGCAGCGATCCGGCGGAGCGGGCGTTTGCCAAGGCCCTGGCTCTGGCCTCCCTCAGCAAGGCCGAATTGCACGTGATCTCGGTCGGCGAAGGCGCGCCGCGGTTTGCCGGCACGATGGGCGAAGTCGATGAATACAAGCACCAGATGGAGGAATACTTCGGCAAACTCGGCAAGCGTCTTGAAACGCAGGCTGCCAAAGAGGGCGCGACGGCACAACTGCACGTCGTCTACGGTCACGAAGTCGAGTCGATCGTCACCTTTGCGAAGAAACACAAGTGCGATCTGCTGGTCATTGGGGTCGTGGGGCACTCCAACATGCTGAAGAAGCTGATGGGCAATTGGGGCAGCACGGCCCAAAACCTGGCCCGGCTCTCTCCCTGTACGGTCCTTATCGTCAAGTGAAGCGAGGTTGGTCATGTACAACAAAATCTTGGCAGGCATCGACGGTTCGCCAGCCAGCGAAAAAGCGCTGGCTGGCGCTGTCGATCTTGCGGGTCAATATTAAGCGGAACTCGTCGCATTGGGCATTGCCGAAGTGCCGGCGGCGGTAACGGCCGATGAACTGCATGAGACGATGCGCCACAGCGCTGACGACTACTTCCGCCAGATTAGCGAGGCGGCCGTGCAGTACGCCCGCAGCCGCGGCGTGAAGCTGCGGTGCGCCATACTCCACGGACACGCCGCCGACGAGATTGTTCGCTTCGCAGAGGCCGAAGGCGTTAGTCTGATCGTCCTTGGGCGGCATGGTCACTCGCGCGTCACGCAGTTCTTCTTGGGAAGGACCGCTGACCGCGTGAGCGAGCACTGCCGCGCGACCGTGATGATCGTCAAGTGAGGCGGGGCCAACACAGAAGGGCGTCCCCTAAGAGGCAATGAAATTCCGTGGAAGACTCAAGCGAAGAAAATCGGAGGAAACGCGTTGAGGAGATGCAGGAACATCTGGAACGCTGCGTCTCACCTGCGGCGCATCGAGGGTATACGTGGGAGCAATGGAAGATGCTCGCCGAGATCGCCGCCGAGATCGACTGGCAGTGCGATTTCGACGCGCAGGACAAGTGCAGGATGGCTAGGAATGCTCCAACGAGCGATCCGTCCGCGGCTCGCATCGTCGGAAGAAACGATCGCAATTGCTGCTTCCATTGCGGTGCGAACAAGGGATTCCTCGAAAAAGTGCCCCACGACGCCGTGCCGCACATCCTTGCCTGCTATGACCCACAGCTTGGCTTCTGGGCGGCGGGCAAAGGTTGCCTGCTCCCTTGGAAATGGCGGTCCCATGTCTGTCTGGGGTTCTCCTGCCGGTCGGAATCCAAGTCTCTTCGCATGCTGGTGGAACAGTTCCAAAGCGCGACGGCCACGTCCCCTTGGCGGCCACCGCTCAACGAGAAACAAATCGCTGCGCTTGCTCAGCAACTAAGACGGGGTGGGTTGTTCAAATCTGGCCTGTCGGGGAGAATAGCCGGCAATGCCGAAGGTGAGAGTGCTGCGGAACAAGAGAACGAGCCGACGATTCTCCACGGCAATGCGGCCCCAAGCACAGTTTGGAACTGCGCGTGCAATTGTTGCACGGCGACGGGACAGCCACTACACTAAGGGGACTCCAAAGACCGAAAGGAGTCCTGGAGGAAACGCTGTGTGAAAGATCGACGTGAGTCATGCCGACCTGGGAGGGATCGACCCGGCTGTGACCTGTTTCATCGAATCGAGTAGACCGAGAGAAAGGGATGAGTAATGCGATCCGACATGGTTAAGCTGGGCGATGCCCGCGCTCCTCACCGCAGTCTTCTCCGCGCCACTGGCGTCGGCGATGACGATTTCAGCAAGCCGTTCATTGCCGTCTGCAACAGCTACACGGACATCATTCCGGGGCACGTCCACTTGAACCGTGTCGGCGAGTTCGTCAAGGAGTGCGTCCGCGAGGCGGGCGGGGTACCATTCGTGTTCAACACGATTGGCGTGGACGATGGCATCGCGATGGGCCATGGCGGGATGAAATTCTCCCTGCCCAGCCGCGAACTGATCGCCGATTGTGTGGAAACGATGGTCCAGGCCCACTGCTTCGATGGCATGATCTGTATCCCCAACTGCGACAAGATCATCCCAGGGATGTTGATGGGCGCAGTCCGGTGCAACATCCCCACGTTGTTCGTAAGCGGCGGGCCGATGGAGGCAGGCACCACGCCCGAGGGCAAGAAGATCGACCTGA
>CAZFKF010000291.1:2945-4327 GCA_964518805.1 uncultured Planctomycetaceae bacterium
AGCGGCGGGCCGATGGAGGCAGGCACCACGCCCGAGGGCAAGAAGATCGACCTGATCGACGTGTTCGCCGGGGCCGCTGCCAAACAACAGGGCAAGCTGTCGGCCGAGGCGCTACTCAAGCTGGAGCAAACGGGCTGCCCGACGTGTGGCTCCTGCTCCGGTCTCTTTACGGCCAACAGCATGAATTGCCTCTGCGAGGCCCTGGGCATGGCACTGCCGGGCAACGGCACGCTGCTGGCCACCAGCGCCGAGCGCAAGCGGCTCTTCCGGCGGGCGGCCGAGCGAATCGTGGAAATGGTCCTGCAATTCGACAAACTTGGCGAAGGACATGGGCTCTTGCCACGGGAAATCGTCACTGCCGAGTCCGTTGACAACTCGATGATCCTCGACATGGCGATGGGCGGGAGCACCAACACTGTGCTGCACATGCTGGCGATCGCCCACGAAGCGGGGATCAACTACGGACTTGAGCGAATCAACCAGCTCAGTTGTCGCACCCCCAACGTCTGCAAGGTCGCGCCCAGCAGCCACTACCATATCGAAGACGTGCATAACTCAGGCGGTATCCACACAATCCTTGGAAGCGTCAACCGCGGGCGGCCGAGTCTCTTGCACCTCGATTGCGCTACGGTGGGCGGCAAGACCCTGGGCGAAAACATCGCGGAATACGACGTGCGAGCCCAAACAGCTAGTCGAGATGCGTTGGAACTGGCGGCGGTCACGGCGGGCGGCTCGCGCAACCTGGAAGGCATGAACGTCCCCCGTCGCGCGGCGACGATCCGCGATCTATCGGCCAACGATCTCGGTTTCGATCCCTACGACTGCATCCGGGAAGTCGAAAATGCCTACAGCCAGGAGGGCGGCCTGACGATCCTCTACGGCAACTTGGCTCCGAAGGGGGCCGTGGTCAAGTCGGCGGGCGTCCGCCCTGAAATGCTCCGGCATTCCGGCCCGGCGGTCATCTTCGAGTCGGAGACGGACGCCTACGCCGGGATCGTCGCCGGGAAGGTGAAAGCGGGCGACGTGGTGGTGATTCGCTATGAAGGGCCTCGCGGCGGGCCGGGGATGCAGGAGATGCTCGCCCCCACCTCGGCCATCAAGGGCGTCGGGCTCGACGACAAGGTTGCCCTGATTACCGATGGCCGTTTCTCGGGCGGCACGGCAGGGGCCTGCATCGGGCACATCAGCCCCGAGGCGGCGGCGGGCGGGCCGATCGGCCTTCTCCAGCCGGGCGATACGATCGAGATCGACATCCCGGCACACAAGCTCGCGGTACGCTTGACCGATGACGAACTTGCCCGGCGTGCGAAGCGATGGACGGCACCAGAGCCGCGGTTCAAGAGCGGCTGCCTTGCCAAGTACGCGGCAATGGCCACCAGCGC
>CAZFKF010000291.1:4427-6399 GCA_964518805.1 uncultured Planctomycetaceae bacterium
AGCCGCGGTTCAAGAGCGGCTGCCTTGCCAAGTACGCGGCAATGGCCACCAGCGCAGATACGGGTGCGGTGCTATCCTGGTCGAGGCCAAGTTAGCCTTCAATCATTCGTAGACAGACGTGGCTTGCGGGAATCGCTACTGATCTCAGCCTTCGTAGCCCAAAACGCTGACGAGGCCCTCAATGACGTTCCTCGACAGCGGTGCGGCGCGGAGTAGCGCGGCAGTGCGTCCCACGTCGTAAGGTATTCGCTTCAGTTCCATCTGTCCGTCGCGGTAGACGGCATAACAGGCTTTGCCGTGATGATCGCGCGCCAAACCCACGCTGCCGGGATTGACGACGGTGATTTTGCCGAAGGTGGCCATTCCTTGGATGTGCGTGTGCCCCAACAGCATGAAGTCCGCGTCGATACCAGCCACTCGGCTCCCCCACTCGCTCTGGTCGAGGTATTCGGAGGGGTGGCCTTGGGGAGTCGCGTGGGCCATGCGGAAGACCTTGCCTTGCCTCTCGAAGCGGTTTCGCAGGGGCATTGAAGCCAGGAACTTCACGTCGCCGTCGTTCAGCATCGGCCGATGCCACGCTCGGGTTGCAAAGGAATACTCGCGGAATTCCCTCATGCAGCCGCAATCCACGTCGAACGCCAAGGCGTTGTCGTGGTTTCCGCGGACGATGTGGTCGGCATTCTCCGCCAGCCAGCGGAGGCATTCAACCGGCTGGGGTCCATAATCGACCACATCGCCGCAGAAGACGACCGCATCAGGCTTCGGCTCGGCAGCAAGCACCGCCTGCAATGCGGGCCAGTTTCCGTGAATGTCCGAAACAACGAGGAGTGTCATGGTGCCTCCATTGTCCCTTGCTTCGGCACAAGCGGGTGCATGGTCAATGACCGCTTGCCGTCCTCGCAATCAGCACGGTACACGGACAGTGGTTGCTCACCTGGTCGGCGGTCCCGCCAAGCCCAGGATCGCCGTTTGCCAGTCTGCTAGCCCCGAGGACGAGCACAGCGGCCTTTTCTTCCTCGGCGCAGCGGATGATCGTTTCGGCCGGGTGGCCCTCACGAAGAATTGGCGTCAACCGCACGCCGCGCAAGCGGGCGTAGTTGGCGGCGGTTTGCAGAAGTTCCTCCAGGCGGTTCTTCGCTCGGACTCTGACATCCTCCGTGAGTCGATCCACAGCGGGATTTCCTGTCTGCTCCAAAACCGTCACCGCAGTCAACCGGCCGCCGTCCTGCTGGGCCAGCTTGACTGCGGCCTCCAGGGCTTTTTCGCTGCCGCACGAATCATCCAGCGCTACCAGAATCCGAGCCATCGCGCGCTCCTCCACAAGATGCCGTTCCCTGCCGGAAGGAACCGTTACCAACAAAACACCCCTTGAGAACAAGGTTGCTCCCAAGGGGTGGTGTTTCTTCAACGAAACCCCCTACTGCCAAGGGAGAGCCTTGTCGGTAGGGGTCATTATCCGCTCGGGACGGCAAGTCCGGCGGCGTTTGAAGGCGAACCCCATCGCCTGTCATCGGAATACTACTTCGGCGCTGCCGCAGAATCAACTTCAATCGTCACAAACCTCCGAGTCGGAAAAGTGAAAGTGGACAACATGGGCAAGCAGGTGGCGGGGCTTTGTCTTCACGCCTGGTTGCAGTGTGGGCCTCAAGCAGGGACCAGCATACCGCCGAGACGTCGGATACTTGAGTGTATCAGTAGTGCATCGCCGCGAGACGGCGTTGACGGTAAACTAGGGGGGAGGTACAATCTTGGCGGCGATGGGGTTCGCCTTCAATCGCAGAGGAGAACCACTGCTGATGACCCCTACCATGAGTATACTCCATCGGTAGGGCATGTCGGAAGAAGCAACTAGGCCCACCAGGAGTAACCATAGTCCTGGTAGGGCCTTTCTTGTTGGACCGCGCCAGGAGCCCCTTTGATGAAGACCATTACCATCACACGCGAGTACGGGGCCGGGGGCGGCGAGGTGGCC
>CAZFKF010000292.1:0-6390 GCA_964518805.1 uncultured Planctomycetaceae bacterium
GGAATGTAGACGTCGCTGGAGAAATCCTGCGCGGCCAGCGAACCGCCGATTCCCGCGGTCGGCATGCGCGGCTTCATCACGCCGATGACGACGTAATACTGCTCCTCGACGTGGATCGCCTCTCCCAGCGGGTCCTCGAAAGGAAACAGTTTCTCGGCCGTGCCAGCCGCCAAGACGCAGTAGTTCTTCTTGTCGCGACCGTCGGCCTCGGTGAGGAACCGCCCGCGGTCGATCTCCAACTTGGTCACGTCCGCGTAGTCGGGCGTGCAGCCCACCAAGCGGCCGTCGACCATCCGCCCCTTGTAGCTGAAGCGGCGGCGCAGTTCGCGGATCGGCAGGGCCTGAGTGACCGTGGGGATCGTGGCCGTGAGGCGCGCGTAGTCGTCGCGCGTGAGTCCGTAGGGAACCAGCCCGCGCGAGCGCTCGGTCACTTCACTAGGCGGCTTGATCGAGCGGAGGATGATGTGGCTCGCCCCCAGCCCTTCGATCTGTTCCTGGGCCTTGCGGCTGATCCCTTCGCCAATGGCCAATAGCCAGATCACCGCCGCCACGCCGATGAAGATCCCGAGCACCGTCAGCAGCGAACGCAGCGGGTGCAAGAGCAAGCTCTTGATGCCGATCTGCCAGGTTCGGAGCCAGAGGAAGGACATGCGACGGATTGCGGGGCGAGGGGTGAACGATGATCGACAAAGGATGAAGAGCGGGTCGTCAGGTGTGTTTGGGGGTCTCGTCGACGAGCCGCTTATCGGACTGGACCATTCCATCCATCAGGCGAACGATGCGCTTCGTGCGGGCGCCCACGTCGGGTTCGTGGGTCACCATGATGATGGTCTTTCCGGTCTTGTTGAGCGACTCCAGGAGACCGAGGATCTCGTCCGTCGTGGCCGAATCGAGGTTTCCAGTCGGCTCGTCGGCGAGAATGAACAGAGGATCGTTGACCAGGCTTCGGGCAATCGCTACGCGCTGCTGCTGGCCGCCGGAGAGTTGGGTCGGGCGATGGCCCAGCCGATCTCCAAGCCCGACCATCTCGGCCAGTTCGCGGCATCGTTTGCGGTGTTTGAGTCCGTACGTGCCTCCGTAAATCAAAGGGACTTCAATGTTTTCCAGCACGGTCAACTGGGGGATCAGGTTGTACGACTGGAAAATGAACCCGATGTGGGTAGCGCGGATTTCGGAGAGGCGGTCGTCGTTGGCCCGGGTCACGTCCTCGTCGCCCAGCAGGATCGTGCCGGTCGAAGGGCGGTCGAGGCAGCCCAGGAGGTTCAAGAGCGTGCTCTTTCCCGAACCCGAGGTGCCCATCACGGCCACATAGTCCCCCTCGGGGACCTCCAGATCGACGCCGCGCAAGGCGCGGACCGTGCCGCCGTCGAGGACGTACTCCTTGGTGACCTGATGAATCTGTGCGGCCAGTCGCATCAGCCGCCCCTCGTCTTCGGCTTCTGTCCGGGGCCGCTGGCGGCCACGCGCGGCATCGCGGCAAGCCATTCCTGGCGGTCGATGTAGCCGTCGCTGTTCTTGTCGGCGGTGGTGAACTGGGCCCGCATCGGCTCCGGCACCTCGCTCTTGGAAAGCCGGCCGTCGCCGTCCTTGTCGAGTTCCTTGAACTTCTCGGCGGCCATCGCGAGGGGATCGCGCTTCTTGCCGGGCGTTTGCGCGGCCACGTTGCCGGGCGAGGGCCCTGGTTGGCCCGCTTCGCGCGGGCGGCCCTTGGCACCCGGCCGTTCCGGCCCACCCGGCGGCACCGCTTCCGCCTTCCCTGACGCCGCATCGCTCGGCAGGTTGGCCGCGAGCATGAACTTGCTGGGCGGGGTGGGCGCAAGGGGCGGCAACTCGTAGTCGTCGCGAAGCGACGCGGCGTTCACGGCCACGGTTTCACTCGACTGAAGGTTGCCTGTCACCACGAGCATCTTGTCGTTGGTGATTCCCACGGCGACCTCGCGAGGCTCCCAATCGTCGTTCTTGCGGACGAAGCAGTAATGCTTGTCGCCGTGTGTGAGCACGGCTTGCACCGGCACCTGGACGACGTCCGGAAGGTGCGCCACGCGAATGCGGACCTCGGCATTCAAGCCTGGGCGCAACCCCGCGGGCGACCCGAGAATCTCCACCGTCGTCTCGTACTCCTTGATGTTTGCCGCCCACCAGCCGCCCTGCACCGGGTACTCGTTCACCTTACGCACGACCCCTTGAAGATCCTGATCCGGGAGGGCGTCGAGGCGGATGATGGCCGGCTGATTCTCGCGGACCAGGGCGATCTTCGATTCGTTGATCCGGGCCTTCACCTGCATGCGATTGGGATCAGGAAGGCGGACGATCACCTGACGCTCGCGCACGACGGCCCCTTCCTCAATAATGATCTCCTGGCCGCCGAAACGCTCGGTGTTGTTGGCGTACACGACCTGGCCGTTGGCGGGCGCGGTGATCGTGCATTTCTCGATTTGCTTGACGATCAGTTCGAGTCGTTGCTTTTCCAGTTGCCAGGTGCTCTTCTGGGCCTCGAACTTAGCCGCCGTGGACTTGATGTCGGCGTTGAGTTGAACCTCGGTCTTCTTGCGGGTGTAGTCGTCGAGGACGGTGAGTTTCAACTCGGCGGCCTTGCGGTCGCTAGCGGCCTTGGTAGCAGCAAACTCGTCGGCCTGCAACTGCATCTGGGTAATGTAGCCCTTCTCCATCAGCCGTTTGCTGTAGCGCACGTTTTCCTCGGCGCGGCGCGAGGCCTCCTTGGCCTGATCGATCTCCCCCTCGATCTGGGCCTTTTCGATCTTGTATTTCCCCTTGAGATACTCGTCGAGCGCCTTGACGGCCGTCTGGTGGTCGCTGTCGGCCTGGATCATGGCCGCGTTGGCGTTTTCCACGACGCTCGTCTGCTTCAGGCGATCGTTCTCCAGGGCGGAACTATCGAGCTTGCAGATGACGTCGCCGGCCTTCACGTTGGTCCCTTCGGGTACGATCTCCAGAATCCGCGTCCCCGCCGAGTTCTGCGCCTGAACCTCGCATCGCACCTCGATGTTGCTGGCGCTTTCCACCGAGCCTCGCTCGGTGATGTCGTGCACAAATTCGCTCTTCTCGACGACGTGCAGCATCGGCATATCGTCTGAGGCGCCTCGCGACATGCCGGGCAGGAATCGCCAGGCCACGAACAAGAAGACCATAAGCACCGAGAGGACCATCGCGACCAGGCGTATTGTCAGGCCGACGCGATTCCGCGGCGCACGCGCTGCGTTGGTAATGCGATCCATCGAGTCGGCCCTCCGCTTCGCCGATAACCCGTTGCCCTGCAACCCGCGCAGGCGCAACCTGCCAAGACTCTCTCCACATCCATCTTAGCCACGCGCGCGGGCCATGTCAGCGCATGTCGCCACCAAGAAGCCCTGGGAATCACCCGAGCGAAGGGGGGTGCCACGGATCGGCGGAGCTATCGCGGTGCGATGGACGTGAAGGTCGGCGCGACGGCCGGCCGGTGCTCACAGTGTCGCGGCGGGGGCGGGCGGTGGAATGTCCTCGGCAGCGGTTGCCGACGGGCTGCCCATCACGCCGTGTCCCGACTGAATCGGGCCCGGATCGATCCACATTCCGTTCTCGTCCAGACGCATCGTACCCAGATCCAAGTCGAGGTTCATCCGTTGGATCTCATAGTTTAGCCACCCGGTGAGGAAGCTATTCTGCGCGCTCAGAAGCGCGGACGAGGCCGTCAAGAGGTCGCGTGCCGTGGTGGCGCCCAACTGAGACGTCTCGCCGGCCTTGGGCGGCCGTTGGAGATTCAGTCGCGTCAGGTCGAGCTGCATGATGGCCACAAAGACTGCGGCCCGGCGCATCTCGAAATCAATCTGGTTGAAGCGGATGTCGCGGATCTCGCCGCGGAGGATCTGGTTGATGTTGTCCTCGAACGCCATGTAGTCGCGGCGGGCCTGCTGGTAGTTGATGAGAGCGGTGCGGTAGGCGTTCCGTTCCACGAGACGCGTGAGCGGGGCGTCGAACTGGACGCCAACGCTCAGGTCGTTGGTCACGCTTCCGTTGAGGGGGTTCGTCGTGCCGTCGCTACGAACGTTGCCGTTGACGGTCACACTCAGACCGGCCTTCAATGCGTTGGCGGTCACTTCGATCTGTCGCCAGGTGTCGACCAGGGATGCCCGGGCGTTCATCCAGTCGGGCCGATTTGCCCTGGCGATCTCATACGCCTCGTCCGATCTCAGATCGACCCACGTCAGCGGGACTGCGTCGAGCCGCGCCGCGGCCTGGACCAGCGACAATTGCAGGATCTGGTCGGAGATGTCCTCGACGACGTCGGTGAGTTCCTTCCTCGGATCCTCCGGCGCGTCGGCGTCCGGCTTCTTCGCGGGTTTCTCGCCGGATCGAACTCTCGTCACCGCGTGATCGAGGGCCTTGAAGGTCGCCTGGAACAGCGCGGCGAGCCGTTGGTAATCCGATTCAAGCTTGACCACGCGCGCATCCAGTGCCTGGACGTCGAAGGCAGCCGGATACACCGTGCCCGAACGCACCTCGGGCCACTCGGCCAACAACGCGAGGTTCTTGCGACGCGCCGGCAATGATTCGGTGAGTTTTCGCAGATCGTCCTGCACCTTGGCGAGTTCCGGCCCGATCGCCGAGGAAACGGACAACAGCTCTTTCATGGTCTGCTCGCCGATCGGCCGGTCCTTCTGGCGCAGTTCGGTCAGCAGTGCGGAGACCCTGCCTTGGGCCGCCGTCAAGGTGGGGGCAATCAGGTCGAATCGATCCAGGAGCGGGTCGGCGATGCGCAACTCCAGGTCGGGCGGCAGACCGAGCACGATCTTGAAGGCGTCCAACCGGTTTTGGTAGTCTGTTTGTAGTTGGAGGAGGCTGCTCTGGGCGTCCAAAAGCCCTTGCCGGGCCTGCTCAACCTGAAGCCGGCCGCCGCTCAGGCGATTCGCCTCGAAGAACGCTTCGAGTTGATCGAGGTTGGTTTGAACGACGGTGACGTTGACGTTCTGGTTGCGGATGCGGATCTGCTGCCCCAGCAGTCCCAGAAACCCGCCCAGGCCCACCGGAGCCGAAGGCGTCAGGCCGCCGATGCTGAACCCCGATTGCGATGGTCCGGGCCCCGTGCCTCGGCCCGCGACAATCCTCGTGTAGAAGCCGCGGCGATATTGTTCCCACTGGCGAATATTGGCGAGCATGGCCCGCTCGGCGTCGGTCAGCCCCTCCAGGACCACCTCGCGCCCAGCCAGCCGCAGCAGCGGCTGGGTCAACTGGTAGCTCAGAAGCGTCGTGCTCTGACGCACGTCGTGTCCCGAAAACGTCCAGACGATCGAGTTGGCCAACTCGACGGTCAACTGAGCGCCCGTTGCGAACATGCGCTGGGCGCTCGCGCCGGCCTCATGGGTCAGGGTGCTTAGAGACTCGCCCGGACGCGTCGTTACCGTGCGATAGTCCGCGCCCGTCGACCCGAAGAACTGTGTGTCGAAGCGGAATCGCTGGAAGGTGACCGTCAGTGCCGAGAGGTACAACTGCTCCAGTTCCGATTGGTAGTCCCGCGAGTCCAGCAACGCCAACTGCATCGCCCCTTGGCGATCGAGCGTCAACACGCCTTCGGCATCTCGCGGCAAGTAGGCCCGCCACATCGGATTCTCGACGTACGGCGTGTCGCCGTTGCGGTGCCAGTACTTCCAGCCCTTCATGCCGTCGACGCAGTGCATGAGTTGATGCGACTCGGGATCATCGGGAGGCATCGGCGGGCAGTCGGCATTGTCCGGATCGTAGATTCGCGAGGCGGGATTGGGCTGGATCGTGAAGTCGTCCAACTCCCAACGAGGATCCGAGGTGGCGCAGCCTACGGCGGTGTAGACCTCTTGATCCGCTTGGCACCGATAGTGGGCGCGGTTGCACCCGGCCGAAACCAAGAGCAGCCCCACTCCCAGCGCACCCCAGATCGAAGCAACTGGCCAGAACCGAGTTCGCCTACCGCCTTGAGTCATCCATCCGTTCCTCAGCCGCGACCTCTCCAACATGCTCCCCCCAGATCGAATGCCATTCTCGGGGAGGGTCGGAATAAATCTTACAGGTGGACATCCATTTCCGATGCGGGCTTCCGGTGGCCGAGGGCCGCCGTCTGTCGAATTGCGCAACCGTATCTGCAGGTTCAAGATATGTTGCGAAATTAACCCCTCCTGTTCGGATCTCGGGTGGTCCTTCGGTTACTCTTCGTCGCACCATCCGGCAGACTTAAGCGATTGTGCCGTTTCTTCCACCGGCGCGACTTGTGACTGAACAGCAAAATAAGCAGTGCCAACGGGTTGCGAAGTCTGGGAAGGATGGAAAGAAGCTTGACACCTGAATGGGGTCAGAATACCATCGAGGTTATGGATCGGGCGACCAAGCCTGCTTGGGGCGTTCGGGTGGGGCTTCTCTTCATTC
>CAZFKF010000293.1:0-6388 GCA_964518805.1 uncultured Planctomycetaceae bacterium
CGCACGACGTTCATCACGCTGACAGCGATTCCGCTGTCAATCGTCGTCACGGGCTTGGTGTTCAAGTGGTTCGAGATGTCGATCAACACGATGACGCTGGGCGGTCTGGCGGTTGCCATTGGCGAGTTGGTAGACGACGCCATCGTGGACGTGGAGAACATCTTCCGCCGCTTGCGGGAGAACCGGCATTCGGCAAACCCCAAGCACGCCCTACGAGTCGTGTATGAAGCCAGCAGCGAGGTCCGCAACTCGATCGTCTTCAGCACCATCTTGGTGGTGCTCGTGTTCGTGCCGCTATTTGCATTGAGCGGGATGGAAGGTAGGCTGTTTACCCCCTTGGGAATTGCCTACATCGTCTCCATCCTTGCCTCACTTGTGGTTTCCCTGACGGTGACGCCGGTGCTGTCCTACTGGCTGCTTCCCAAGGCCAAGGTCATGGGCCACGACAAGGACAGCTTCGTGCTGCGGTTTCTGAAGTGGCTGCAAGGCTTCGCCGTCCGGTTTAGCGTCCGACACCCCTGGCCGGTCTTGGGGACAGTCGGCGTGGCCGTCTTGCTCAGTGGCCTGGTCGTGGCTCAGTTGGGACGTGACTTCCTGCCGCCGTTCAATGAGGGAAGCGCGCAGATCAACGTGGTGTTGCCGCCCGGCAATTCCCTGGAGACCTCCAACCGGATCGCCGGCATGGTGGAACAGCGTCTCAAGAAGGTGCCGGGCGTGGTCGCTTTTGGCCGGCGAACGGGACGCGCCGAGTTGGACGAGCACGCCGAGGGAGTCAATATGTCGGAGATCATCGTCAGCTTCGATCCGAACTCCGACCGCAGCCGCGAACAAGTCCTGGCCGACATCCGGGAAGAGTTGACCCAGGTGCCGGGCGTGGCCATCGCCGTGGAGCAGCCCTTGCAGCACGTCATTTCGCAAATGCTCTCCGGCGTCAAGGCCCAGGTGGGCATTAAGCTCTATGGTGATAGCCTCGACATCCTCCGGGCCAAAGCCGACGAGATCAAGGCGGCCATCGCCGATGTCCGCGGCGTGAAGGATTTGATGGTCGAGCCGCAGATCGAGATTCCCCAGTTGCGGATCAACCTGAACCGCGACGCCCTGGCTGCAAACGGGCTGAATTCCGCCGATGTGAATGAACTCGTGGAGACGGCTATGAACGGCCGGGTGGTCTCCGAGATCGTGCTGGGCGAACGCAAGTTCGACTTGTTGGTGCGGCTGGACGATCCCTTTCGCAATGATCCGCAGGAGTTGAGGCGGATGACGCTCGAAGTACCTCGGGGTGGGCAAATTCCCTTGAGCGCCGTAGCGGAAGTCGTGGACTCCAGCGCGCCGAACACGATCAATCGGGAGAACGTGCGGCGGCGGATCATCATCCAGTGCAACACCGCTGACCGGGACTTGGGAAGTCTCGTGGCAGAAATCCAAGAGCGGTTGGCCCCTATCCAAGCGTCCTTGCCCACGGGCTATTTCATACACTACAGCGGCCAGTTCGAGAGCCAACAGTCGGCCACCAGGACTATCGGGCTGTTGAGCCTGGTCTCCCTGGCCTGCATGGTGCTGGCGCTCTACACGCTGTTTCACTCGCTCAACTTGAGTTTGCAGGTGTTGGCTGCTCTGCCGATGGCGGCGATCGGGGCCGTGGCGGCACTGGTCATCACCGGGCAATCGCTCACCGTGGCGAGCATGGTAGGGTTCATCTCCCTTGCCGGCATCGCCTCGCGCAACGGCATCCTGCTGATTACCCATTACCTGCATCTTGTCCGATACGAGGGAGAGGATTTCACTCCGCAGATGGTCGAGCGAGCAGGCAGAGAACGTCTTGCACCGATGCTAATGACGGCTCTGTGCGCTGGCATTGCCCTTATCCCCCTGGCACTCGCAGCCGGTCAGCCGGGCAAGGAAATTCTCTACCCGGTGGCAACGGTCGTTCTGGGGGGACTTATCAGTTCCACGCTGTTGGACTTCTTCGTCCACCCCGCCCTGTTCTGGACCTTCGGGCGCAAGCAGGCGGAACGGTCCATGCGACACCACCACCACGAACCGGACTTGAGGGACACGGAGTCTGAACCTCACGAGGGTGGCCGCGATCTGTCACACCGGGTCGGCGCAATTCCACACGCTGAACATGCCAGCGTGCGCCAAGTGCAACCTGTCTCAGGCGGCAACGGTGACGCCGCCCAAGGGCGAGTTGCAGAAGAATAACGGCGACACGGAAAAGCGATGGCTACAGGAGAACGGGAATGAACGCGAACAAACGTGTTGGCTGGGGTCGGTTGGTTTCGCTGGTTTTGGCCGCGGCCTTGGGAATGCTGGGCACTTGGGTGGCCGCAACCGCGGTCAATGCCCAGCGCGGCCCAGAGGAGACCAAAGCGTCACCACCACCAGCACCATCAGCGGCGGTGGACAGCATCGAACGATCCGGTAGGGCTCGTGCTCGTGCCGACGATCTCTCTCAGGCATTCCGGGACGCTGCGCAAGCAGTCCTCCCGGCGGTGGTTGTCATCAAGGCACCCGACGAGATGGCCTGCCCGCACTGCGGTCGCGTCCATCCCGCCGAAGAAGCGGACGAGGAGATACCTTCGCAAGAGGCCGGTGGTCCGGCGAGGCACAAGGACTCCCTTGCAGTTCTGGGGTCGGGATTCATCGTGGATGCCTCGGGGCTGGTGGTAACCAATCAACACGTTGTCGGGGGCGCTCAGAGGATCGTGGTGCAACTGGCCGATGGGCGGCAATTCCGGGCGACCCGTGCAAGGGAGGACGCTGTGATGGACATCGCGATTCTGAAGATCGAAGCGAAGGGACCGCTCCCCGCCGCGCGGCTGGCAAACCTAGCGACTGTGGAGATCGGCGATTGGGTCTTGGCGGTCGGCTGCCCGCTTGAGTTGGAGCAGACGGTCAGTGCGGGAATCATAAGTGCCAAGAACCGCTCCTTCTGCTCGAACCACCGGGCACGGATGCTCCAAACCGATGCGGCGATCAATCCGGGCAGTTCCGGTGGTCCATTGGTCAACCTCGATGGTCAGGTAGTTGGCATCACGACATCCATCGCCTCCGAGGATGGAGGCTACCAGGGAATTGGCTTTGCCATCCCCGCGGGCCACGCGGCGAGCCTCGTGGCGCAGCTCACAGGCACGAGCATCCAAACCCGTGGCACGGCAGGCGGAAATGATCGCTGAACCAAGAGAGAGAAATTAGCGAGCACAACGCTCGCTTAACGTGGAAGTGAAACGGTGTGCGAAGGACGCACATCCACACGTCACCTTTTGTCAAAGGAGTGTAGGAATGAGTAAGTTGAGCGTGAGTACGGTCTTGCTGGCCACGGTCATGGCGGTTTTGTTCGGTAGCGTCGTGGCGCGCACCGCGAATGCGGCGGAAAAGGCCGTGATCCAATACCGCCTTACGAAGCAGAAGACAATCCACCTCGACGACGAGAAGACCGCGAAGAGCCACGATCAATCTCTCAGGAAGCTGGGCTGCGAAAGCAAGCTCAGCGGCCACACCGGGCATTTCGACTTGACCTACCGCTGCCCAGAGTGGCGTGCAG
The DNA here is from genome assembly GCA_964518805.1 of uncultured Planctomycetaceae bacterium. GTDB lineage: Bacteria > Planctomycetota > Planctomycetia > Pirellulales > Thermoguttaceae > CALFBP01. The sequence goes on from CAZFKF010000293.1 coordinate 3,545, forward strand.
CGACGTTTGATGGTCACGACGAAGCCCATCGGTGGCAGAAGTGGCTGCAATCACTTGGCTTTGAAACTAACCACGCACATTGACGGGGCTGATCGGCAAGCGAATGAACAAGACTGGTCGATTTGGAATCGACCAGTTTCTCGGGAAAGGAAGGCGTGGACATGGAAAGTCCCGTCACTTGATAAGGAGAAGCATGATGCGATTAACCCGATACATGGTGGTTCTAGTCCTGGTGATTGGTCTGGCTTGTTGGAGCGGGTGCGCGAGCCCGTCGTCCTCACGCAGCCCGGGCGGCAGTTACTCGGCTGGTAGCGCCGACTCACACGCCGGGCACAACCATTGAGTAAACGAGTGAACTGTGTTTTTCCGAAAGGAAGGAGGACCACCAGGTAGTGCAAGGAGGTGGAACGTGCCACGGGGATGTCGCGCTCCCCGCCCCCGGCGCATCCCCTGGCCGTTCACCACTCGTCCTGCCTTGAGGCTTCCACCATCCTTTCAAAGAGAGCTGTCACATGTTACGTCGAGCCGGTTGGATGCTGTTGCTCACGGCAATCGCCGTGTGCTTTGGCGTGCTGAGCTTCTGCGCGAGCTATGCCGCTCCTCCCACCGGCGGGCAGCCGGTCGCCAATCCCGCCGAACAGCGGATGGAGATGATCGCCGAATTGAAGGAAATCAAAGCACTGCTGAAAGAACAAAACACGCTCCTGCAATCGGGCAACCTGAAGGTGGTTGTCGTCGAGGGGGAGAAACGCTGATCGCAAACCGAGCATATCGAGACCCTAACCTGACTGAGGCAACGAGCAAACGTTGCCAGAACCCTTTGTTTTCTCAGAAAGGAAACTGATGATTCGTACCTTCCTCCAAACCGTGAGTGCCATTCTCGTCGTTGCCGCGCTGGTTGCCCTGCCGGGCTGCGGTGGCTCTCAGCCCCCAGCAAAGAAGACGCCGGCTGCGCAATCCGGCCACTACGAAGGCGACGGCCACGACCACAGCAAGGACAAGGCAGGCCACTATGAAGGCGATGGCCATGACCACAGCAAGGACGCGGGCGACCACAGCGGCCACGACCACGAGAAGGAGGGAGAACACAAGTAAGACTACGTTGACCCCCAAAGCCACGCACGCCGTCGTGTCCAACGATACGCAGGCTCGCGGCGTGCGTGGCGTTCACAAAGCAGATTCGGTCACCGGCACCTGCCATGCTCACCCCTCACATTAGTCGAGCGACGCAGTGTGAACAGGTGCGTCCGAAAGGAACGAACCATGTTGCTGAAGCTCATCGGATCATTATCGAGGAAGCGCGTCCCGTCGTTGCCGACGGCCGCGCCGGCGTCTCCCCGCAAAGGGCCACCACCGGTCGCTTGCCGCAATGTGTTGATCGTGGAGTACCGAGACGAGGTGTTTGCCCGTTTGGCCGCGGACTTGACCGAAGCGGGGTTGCGAGTCGAACGCGCGGTGTGCGCGGCTAGTGCATCAAAGGCAGGTGTTTGTTTTCCGGCCGACTTGCTGGTGGTGAATGTTGACCTGCCGGACGGGAGCGGCTGGCTGTTGACGGCCAAGTTGCGTCTGGCGTCTGCCGCGAGCCGCATTTGGCTTTACGCGCCGTGGCCGCTGCCGGATGCGATGGCGATGGCAGAATATGTCGGGGCCGATGGCTTGATCGCCTATGAAGGTGATCTCGGCCGCTTGTCAGCGGCAATCGTGTCGCGTGTTTCTGTTCTGCCAGCGGCGCGGTTGGTCGCATGAGTTGTGTGGAGGTAAATCTCCTTGAAAAGGGGTTGTGTTGCGAAGCGTGTTAGCGATGAGTAACCGAACTGGACGAAACCCCAACAACGACAGGTGCAAACGAAGGCCCGTGGGCCTGAAGGTGCGTTGGCGGCGAGTATTTGTCTTCGCACCGCTGGCCGTATTGATGCTCGCAATCGCCATTGGTCCCTATTTGCTTGACCTATACGAACACCCGGACCCATGGAACGCAATCGTAATGGTGGTGGTCGTTGTCATCGTCACAGTAATGGTATGGCCCAAGTTGCGGTCCGAGTTGTGCGTCAAGAAGAAGATGCGCGAATAATCTAGGGCTCCTTGAGATTTAACAAAATGGAAGAGATTGCCTGATGTGTTTGGAAGAACAGGTATTCCCATGAAATGGTGGCCACCAACCTTATCATCGACCAAGACGCGCCGGCTGGTGCTTTGGATAGGTTACAGCATCGCCCTTGTCGCTTTTGGCGCAGCAGGCATGTACTTGGTCAGCGGGCGGCTGCGCCAGTCCACAGCCCTGTCGGACCTACGTGCGGCGCAGGCCGGTCAGAAAGAGGACGACGGCAAGCGCGGGCAGGCCCCACCGGCACAGGTCCAGTTGTCTGAAGGCAAACGAAGGACGGCCGGCATACGGGTCGAACCCGTTCGCCGGGGCGCCCTCACCGAGGTCGCGCGGCTCACCGGGAAACTGGCCCTCAACGAGGATCGCATCACGCGAATCCACCCGCTGGTCGAGGGCCGGGTCCACGAAGTCAAGGTCCAGTTCGGCGACCAGGTGAAGGCGGGACAGGTATTGGCCGTTGTCGATAGCCAGCAAGTCGGACGGGCAAAACTGGAGCTTTTCAAGGCCATCCAGGAAGTGCGTCTGGCCAAGGTGAACTACGAGTGGCAGCAGACGATCCGCGGGAACACCCAGGCGCTCCTTGCGAGCCTGGAAAAAGGGCTGCCGATCACGGAGATCGAGAAACAATTCGGCGACCGGCCGATGGGTGAATACCGGCAGCAACTCCTGGCTGCCTATGCCGAACTGCACAAGGCCCGCGCGGACCACAGCCGGCTGACGGAGGTGTCGGGCCAGGGTGT
>CAZFKF010000294.1:0-6384 GCA_964518805.1 uncultured Planctomycetaceae bacterium
TCGTGTCGTTGACGGTTCTGGCGGTTGTCTATTATCTGGTGCTTACGCCGATCGGCTTGCTGTTGCGGCTGGCGGGCTACGATCCCATGTGCCGCCTGCGCGACGCGAACGCTGCGTCCTACTGGACGCCCCGGAAGCCGGCCGGCAACATGCGCCGCTATTTCCGGCAGTATTGATCCACAGGACTCCTTTCTTGGTGCGTCGAGGTCCACGATGGGTGCGGATTTTGAAGAACAGGGCGAAGGGCAAAGTGACATCCGGCAGTTTGAAGAGGAAGCCGGCCAGTCGCAACCCGGCCTGGCTGCCGAGCTGCTGAGCTTCCTGCTCCACAACAAGAAGTGGTGGCTCGCCCCGATCCTCGTGGTGCTGCTGCTCCTTGGGTTCCTCGTCGTGCTGGCCGGAACCGGGGCGGCGCCGTTTATTTACACCCTGTTCTAGTGGGCTTCTGCGAATGCGGGTTGAGCGACGCAGTATTGTCCCGGTTCTGTATCCTTGCCTGCTGGCCGTTCCCGGGATGGTGTGCCTTGCGGTCGCAGCGGGCGCCGGATTGTGGACCCCGCCGGGAAGCGTCTTACGCGACAAGCGGCCGTTCTTCGTGATCGCCGGCCTGTCGTGGCTCGTGCTGGCGCACTTGCTGCACCGCAAGGCCGTCAAGGAACAGGCCGCCTGCGCACGCGGCTATTGGAAGACGGTTGCGTTCGTGCTCGTCGCCTTGTCGTTGGCCGCGGGGTTCCTGGAAGCGACGGTGCGTCTGGGGCTTTGGATCGCCGGCGCCTCGCCGGGCGAGCTTTCCGAGTTCAATCGGAAGTGGCATTGGGCCGTGAGCCAGGGCTACTACCGAAGCTACGAAGGCGATTATCCGTACCTTCCCTATCGCGTCCGCCCGAACGAGGCGGGCAGTTCTTACTCGAATCCTAAGGGGTACCGAGGGAAGGACTTCTCCTGGCAGAAGCCGCCCGGGACGATTCGCGTGGCCTGTCTGGGCGGATCGACCACTTGGGAAGGCACGTATCCGGCGGCCTTGGAGCGGGCGTTGAACGCCCGCTCGGCCGGCGGCAGCCCCGGCGTCCGGTACGAGGTGCTGAACTTCGGCGCCGAAGCCTGGTCATCGGCCGAAATCCTGGTCAATTACGCCGTGCGGGGCTGCCACGCCGATCCGGACGTTGTGGTCTTCTACGAAGCGGTGAACGACGTCGTTGCGGCCAGTCATCCCGCGGACGTCCAACCCGAGCCCGACTATAGCCACTGGCGCAGACGCCTGAAACCGCCGGCCCACGCGCCCTGGATGACCGAGGTCCCGCTGACGCTCGACCGCCTGGCGCTGGTTTGCGTGATCCGGAATCTCAGTTACCGCAGGCATGCCGTTGACACCTGGTTGACCGCCATGCAGAACTACCCGTTCGACGGCAACCAGCAGTTCCAGGGCACGGAGACCTTCCGGAGCAACGTCGAGGGCCTGGTGGCCATCGCCCTGAGCCGCGCGAGCAGCGTGTTCCTCGTCACGCAGGTCCACTCGCCCGACTGGAGCCGCAAAGCCAGCGGCAACGACCAGGGCATCCAGCGCACGGCGGCGATGCACGACGTGCTCCGCGAGCTTGCGCGCAAGTACCGCGCGACGGGCAAGGTCTTCCTGATCGACGCGGCGAACGAGGCCGAATCGCTCGGGCTGTACGCCGAGATGCACGACTGGTGTCACTTCTCCGAGGCCGGTTACACGAAGCTTGGGGAACGGATCGCCGAGGAAATCCTCCGCCAAGCCCCCGCCCCGGCGGACCAGCAACCAAAGTAGCAGGCACATTCCGTGTGCCGTAGCTGCGCGGCGAACGGCACACGGAATTTGCCTGCTACTTCTCTTGCCCTCCTGCGGGTTCTCCTCTTTTGCCGGCGTCAGGGGCGCGTGGCCGCGGCCCTCAACGGCCCGTCGGTCGTCAACCAGGCGCCAATGGCCTCGGCCACGGTCTTCGAGAATCCGGCCGTATAATGCACCTGGTCGACGTAGAGCGGTTCTTGGCGGCTCTGTTGCATGTCGGCCAGCCAGAGGAAATTGCCGCCCAGCCGCTTGTCGTCAAGGCGCGTCGCCATCAGGGCATAGCCCGGCGCGGCGTACCGATGCGGGACGGCGATCCCCTCGCGAAGGAACAGATGGCGGCTCAGATCGTAGTGGTAGGTCGGGATCGGCTGCCACACAAACGCGCAAGGCACGCCGTAAGCGGCGGCCGTGGCCTCGATGAGGCGTTTGTTGCCCAGGTATCGCTCGCACACCGATTCGAGGAGGCCCGGCTCGACATGCAAATCGGCCGCGGCGCCGGCGTCCTGAGCGGCGCCTTCCGGCGAATGCCCCAGCCGGTTGCGGATGCCGACCGCCAGGCGGGCCAGCGCGGTCTGAGCAATCCAGGGCTGCGACCACTGGTTGGACTGCCGGTTGACGAAGTCCCGCATCGCCTGCGACCACGCCGGCTCGCCGTTGTACTGGCAGAACTCGTTCAGCCCGTCGACAAAGACCGCCAGGTCCGGACTCTGGCCGGCCAGCAGCAACTGCTCCCAGAAGGCCCTCTCTTGCGTGGAAAAGTATGACCCTTGTCCGAAATTGTAGACGCTGACCTTCCGCTTCAGCCGATCGCGCAGGTAGTGTTGAAGTTGCGACCCGATCGTGTCCTCGTCCCGGACGCCGTATCCGAAGAGCGTCGAGCCGCCGAACATGAAGACCCGCATTTCCTTCTTGTCGGGCGGCCAGGGTCCCTGGTCCGCCCCGGCGCGGAAGCCCGCCTCGTGAACATTCACGTATTTCCCGGCAAAGGGCGGCTCGCGGAATTGGGCGAAGGGGTCGTAGGCCACGCGCCTGCCCCAGGTCTCCGCCATCAGGTCGCGGATCTCGGGGAGACTCAGCCCGGGGTACACGCTCGCGAGCCGTTCGTGGTAGACCGATGCGCCGGGCGTGATCTCGGGAAACAGGGCGTCCTTGACGCGAAACAGCCCGCTCAGCAGTGCGTTCAGAACGATCAACAGGACCAGCGTGTTGCAGAGAAACAGGGCCGCCGACCGATACGCCCTCGCGCCGGCCTGGATCGCGCGGCGGGCACGATGTTGCGTCGCGTCGGGGTTCTTCGTCGCTTCCGGCATGACTTTGTCTCTTGCCGTTGCACGTCCCCGGCCCCCGAAGCAGGCGGCGCAGGGGGGCGCGCTTCTCCGCCAAGTATAGCAGACGCCGCTATCAGCGAACGGTCACGCCGCTACGGCGGAGGTAATCCTTCAACTCGGGGATGCCGATCACCTGGAAGTGGAATACGGAGGCTGCCAAAAGGATCGTCGCGCCCGCCTCGACCGCCTGGAAAAAGTGCTCCAGCGTTCCGGCCCCGCCGGAGGCCACAATCTGGGCGGAGGTATTCTGCTTCATCGCGCGGATGATGGGGAGATCGTATCCCGTCTTGGCCCCGTCGCCGGCCTTGCTGGTGGGGAGGATGACCGGCACGCCGAACGAGTCGACCTTCTTGGCCCACTCCACGGCGTCGGCCCCGGTGGCGGTGCGCCCGCCGTCGATATAGACCTCGTATCCGGACGGCAGGGCCGGGTTCTGGTCCACGTCAATCGCAACGGTCACTTTTTCGGGCCCGAACTCCTTGACCATCTGGGCGATGATTTCCGGCTTTCGGAACGCGGCGCTGCTGGTCGAGATCTTGTCGGCCCCCGCTTCGAGCACGGCGGCGGCCGACGCCACGTCGGCGATCCCTCCGCCGACCGTAAATGGCACGGTGGTGGCCTGGGCAACGCGGCGGACCACGTCGAGCATCGTGCGCCGGCCCTCGACCGTCGCCGTGATGTCCAGCAGGGCCAACTCGTCCGCCCCCGCCTTGCAGTAGGCCCGGGCACACTCGACCGGATCGCCCGCGTCGCGAATATCGACGAAGTGAACGCCTTTGACCACCCGGCCGTCCCGCATGTCGAGACAGGGCATGATACTGACGGGCTGCGGCATTGCTTGGCTCCTTTGTTGCGCGATGAAGTAAACCTACCGAGGGGGTGTCGCGAATATCCAGGTACGCGACCCCCAGCACAGTATGAGGATTCTATATGTCCCCATTGCAATTGTTAATAGAACCGCTATTCTGGCGGCTCTTGCGTCGCAAAGCGTTATATCTTCGAGGTTTTTTCACCTTCCGGGATCGCCGGCCCGGCCTGACTCCGTATCGCAGGTCCCGGAAACGGAGACGAACAACGATGGACTACAAGGCATTCATCGAAGAACAGGTACTAGCCATTAGAAATGCTGTTGGTGCCGGACTGGCCATCAACGCGCTCAGCGGCGGAGTCGACAGTTCGGTGGTGACGGTGCTCGGGCACCGTGCCCTGGGAGACCGGCTGAAGACGGTGTTCATCGAGAACGGGTTGATGCGCGAGGGCGAGCCGAAGCGGGTGGTCGAGTCGATGGCCGACATGTGCATCCCGGTCGAGGTCGTCGACGCACGACGCGAGTTTCTCCAGGCCCTGGCCGGCCTGACCGACCCGGAAGACAAGCGAAACGCCATCACCCGGACCTTCTACTCGAAGGTCTTCGGCGACTTGGTGCGCAGCTCCGGGGCCAAACACCTGCTGCACGGCACGATCCTGACCGACATTGAGGAAACAGTGGCCGGCGTCAAGCGGCAGCACAACATCCTCGCCCAGTTGGGCATCGACCCGCAGAAGGAGTACGGCTACCACGTGCTGGAACCCTTGGCGGCGCTTCGCAAAGACGGGGTCCGCGAGGTGGCCCGCCTGCTGGGGATGGCGCCATCGATCGCCCGGAGGATGCCGTTCCCGGGTCCCGCCTTGGCTACGCGGATCGTGGGCGAGGTCACCGGCCCGCGCCTGGCTACGGTGCGCGCAGCCACGTCCATTGTTGAAGAGGAACTGGCCGGCACCGAGGTGTTCCAATACTTGGCCGTCTTGCTGGCCGACAAGGCCACGGGCATCCGCGACGGGAAGCGTGAGTTCGGCGAAATCATCGTCGTCCGATGCGTGGACAGCGTCGACGCCCGGGTGGCCAGCGTCGTCGAACTGCCCTGGGAAAAGCTCCATCGGATCTCCGCGCGGATCACGCAGATCCCCGGCGTCAATCGCTGCTTGTACGACCTGACCCCCAAGCCGCCAGCAACGATTGAGTATGTGTGAGAGGAGAGGGATTAGGGATTAGGGATTAGGGATTAGGGATTAGAGATTAGGGGCAAGACCGACTCCCTGCATCCAATTTCCCAGTCCCTCATCCCTCATCCCCAATCCCCAATCCCTAATCCCTCCTGGAGACGACGACCGTGCCACGACGTTCCGACATCCAGAAAGTCATGATCATCGGCTCGGGGCCGATCGTCATCGGTCAGGCGTGCGAATTCGACTACTCCGGCACGCAGGCCTGCAAAGCCCTGCGGAGCCTGGGCTACACGATTGTCCTGGCCAATTCCAATCCGGCCACGATCATGACCGACCCCGGCATGGCCGACGCGACCTACATCGAGCCGCTGACCGTGGAGGCCATGACCGAAATCATCGCCAAGGAGCGGCCCGACGCCCTGCTGCCGAACCTGGGGGGCCAGTCGGGCCTGAATCTCGCCTCGCAATTGCACAAGGCCGGCGCGCTCGACAAGTACAACGTCAAGGTCATCGGCGTGCAGGTCGATGCCATCGAGCGCGGCGAGGACCGCCAGGCGTTCAAGGACACGATGAACCGCCTGGGCATCCCCATGCCGCAGAGCGAAATCGCCCGCACGGTCGAGGAGGCCGAGAAGATTGTCGCCCGCATCGGCTTGCCGGCGGTGATTCGCCCTGCCTACACCCTCGGGGGCACCGGCGGGGGACTGGTCTACAACATGGAGGAATTCCGCGCCGTGGCGGCCCGCGGCCTTTCGGCCAGCATCGTCGGCCAGATCCTTGTCGAGGAATCGGTCGAAGGTTGGGAGGAACTGGAACTCGAGGTCGTGCGCGACGCCAAGAACCAGATGATCACGGTGTGCTTCATCGAGAACGTCGACGCCATGGGCGTCCACACCGGCGACTCGTACTGCACGGCGCCCATGCTCACCATCGCTCCCGAGCTTCAGAAGCGATTGCAGAAATACTCCTACGACATCGTCGAAGCAATCCAAGTGATCGGCGGAACGAACATCCAGTTCGCCCACGATCCCAAGACCGACCGCGTCGTGGTCATCGAAATCAACCCGCGCACCTCGCGGTCCTCGGCCCTGGCGTCCAAGGCGACCGGTTTTCCGATCGCCTATGTGTCGTCGCTTCTGGCGGGCGGACTCACGCTGGACGAGATCCCCTACTGGCGCGACGGCACGCTCGAAAAGTACACGCCTTCGGGCGACTACGTGGTGGTGAAGTTCTCCCGCTGGGCGTTCGAGAAGTTCCGCG
>CAZFKF010000295.1:0-6367 GCA_964518805.1 uncultured Planctomycetaceae bacterium
GAGGGGGCGACCTTTCCTCGATACCTGGCTACGGCCGGATCGTGATTTTCTTCGCGCTGGCGCGCGACCGGCGGGTCACGTCGGAAGTGCGGTGCCTCGGTGCGCGATTCCTTGGCGGCAACAGGATCGGGTTTCCAGTGCTGCTCGAGAAGCTTCCGGGCTCGCTCGGGAAGTGCCTTGGTGAAGTCACTCCACGATGTTCCGCGAAGCGCCACAAGCGGGAGCGCGACCAGACAAAGGAGCATGACCACGGCCCGACCCGTTGTCCCGTCCGACCTGCTTGGAGCGGTAGAAGGTTGCTCGGCCACAAGCGCCTCCTTTCGCTGGGACCTTCTTCAGACGGCTCGTCTTCAGCACGAAGCTGTTTCGCGTCCAGGGACTTCCTGTCGCCTGGAGAAGAGGCGAATCATACCGGCACACCACTTCTCCGGGCAATGGCAATCACATGTCGGGCTAGGGTGCGGAAGCCTGCGTAGAATAGGCAAAAGAGACGGTATTGCTATCCATAGTGCCCGCCGACGTACCGTTCCGTCTCCCGCTGCTTGGGGTTGAGGAACATGCTCAAGGTGTCCGTGTGCTCGACGATCTTGCCCAAGAGCATGAAGATGCACTCGTGGCTTGCCCGGCGGGCTTGGGCCATATTGTGGGTGACCACGACGATGGTGTATTTCTGCCGCAGTTCTTCCAGCAGCGATTCGATCCGCTCGGTGCCTTCGGCGTCCAAGGCCGAGCACGGCTCGTCCATGAGGATCACCCGGGGCTTCAGCGGCAACAGCCGCGCAACGCAGAGTTTCTGCTGCTGTTCGAGGGTCAGTTCGGTCCCTCGGCGGCGAAGCCGGTCCTTGACCTCGTCCCAGAGTTGCACGTCGCGCAGGGCCGATTCGACCATCGCCTCCTGCTCGCTTCGGCGAAACGTCCCGCGGCGCGTGTGGATGCGAATGCCGAACAGGACGTTCTCGAACACGGAGACCGGCAGCGGGTTGGGACGCTGGAAGACCATGCCCACGCTCTTGCGCAGTTCGCTGAGCGAGATGCCCGGGTCGTAGATGTTTTTGCCCAGCACGGTGATCTGGCCCGTGGTGGTCACGTTGCCGTAGCGCTCGTTGATCCGGTTGAAGCAGCGCAGAAGCGTGGTCTTGCCGCACCCCGAGGGCCCGATCAGCGCCGTGATCAATCCCGGCTTGATCTTCACGCTCACGTCCTTGAGGGCCTGAAACTCGCCGTACCACAAGTTCAAGCCTTGGGCCGTGATGCTGTATTCCGAGGAGGGTTTGGGTTGCGGGGGCGCCATCAGCCGAACTCTCCATTGACGAACCGCTCGGTAAGCCGTTGGGTCGGCCGGTTGAAGACCTGGTCGGTCGGGCCGACCTCGATCAGCCGCGAATCGCTGAAGAACGCGGTGAAGTCCGACAGACGCCGCGCCTGCTGCACGAGGTTCGTCACCAGCACGATCGTCGTGCGGCTCTTCATGCCGCGCAGGATGTCCTCGATCTTCATCGTCGTCACCGGATCGATGGCGATCGAGAATTCGTCGAGGCAGAGGATTTCGGGCTCCAGCGACAGGGCCCGGGCCAGGGTCAAACGCTGCTGCTGGCCGCCCGAAAGCCGCGTTCCCAACTGGTCCAGCCGATCTTTGACTTCGTCCCACAGCATGGCCCGGCGCAGGCAGTCTTCGACGAGGGGGTCCAAGCGGGCCGGATCGTGAATTCCCGCCCTCCGCGGAGCATAAGCCACGTTCTCATAAACCGAAAGCGGTAGCCCGACCGGCAAGGGAAAGACCATCCCGATCCGCCGCCGCAGCTTGTACACGTCTGAGACGCGGAAGACGTCCTCGCCGCCGACGAGCACCTCGCCCGTCACGCGGGCCGAAGGGACGAAATCGATCGTCCGATTGACGCACTTCAAGAGCGTGGTCTTGCCCGAGTTGTTCGGCCCGATGATCGCCAGGATCTGCTTCTCGGGGATGTCCAGCGAGAGGTCGCGCAGCACGGTACGCGAACCGTATCGCACCGTCACTTGCTTGAACTGGATGTGAGGCGTCATGGGGCGTTCACCATCGTTTGCGCGACCGAAGGACCGAGCGAAGGCCGATCGAAAGGCTGTTCACGGCGACCACCAGGGCGATCAGCACCACGGCGGTCCCGTACTGGATCTCGTCCGACACGCCGCGGACCTGCGTCAACAGCGTGAACAGGTGCATCGAGAGGGCCATGAACGGCCGATCGAGCCCGTAAGGGAGCCACGAGGCCAGGCCGTGCTCGGCGACCGGCGTGAAGAACACCGCCCCGGTGAACAAGATGGGGGCCGTTTCTCCGGCGGCCCGCGATACCTGCAGAATCACCCCCGTGAGAATCCCGCTGATCGAGTTCGGCAGCACGATCGTGCGGATCGTCTGCCAGCGGCTGGCCCCCAGGTTCCAGCACGCCTCGCGGAAGGCCATGGGCACCGCGGCCAGGGCCTCGCGCGTGCTGGTGACGATCACCGGCAGCGTCATCACGGCCACGGTGCACGAGGCGGCCAGGAGCGACCGGCCCATGTGCGCAAAGAGCACGAACGCCCCCACGCCGAACAGCGCGTGGACAATGCTCGGCACCCCGGCCAGGTTCATTACCGCCAGGTTCACGATCCGCGTAAACCAGTTGTCCCGGGCATACTCGTTGAGGTACACGCCGGCCAGCACCCCCACCGGAGCCGCCACCGCGAGCGAAAGCAGCACCAGGCAGAACGTTCCGGCCAGCGGCGTCCAGATGCCGCCAGACGCCATGAAGTCCTTCGGGTTCTGGATCAAGAACGAAGGCCCCAGCACGGGCCACGCCTTATAGGTCAGGTGGGCGAGAATCACGATCACCGGGACGATCAGGCTCCAGGCCACGGCCATCAGCGTGTACTTGGCGGCCGTCTCCTTAAATCTCTTCTGTGTCTCCAGGCGCGACGAGCCGAACATCTCGCGATACGCGAGACGCAATCGCTCGCCCGGCGCCAGGGACAGGTCGCCAATCGCTTCCTGACGCAACAGTTCTGCTACCCCGAAGGGAATGCTCCACCAAGGCAGCAGTTCCGTACCGTCGCCGCCCAACCCAGCCGCCTGGTTGTAGACGAATCGCTTGTGTCGCGGCTTGCGCCAACCCGGCGTCTTGGCGGGCGGCTCGCCGGTCGGGGAGCAGACGATATCCAGAAACGCCTCGCTCGAAGCCGGTTCTTGGTCCGGAAGGTCCGGGGCCCTGACCTTCCAGGAACTGACGGCCTGCAAGGCTTCGGCCAGGGTCGGATAGCCCTGCGCACGAGCAGCGGCTTCGGCGCCCGGCTCCATGGTTGGGCCCGGCGCCAGGTAGTAAGCGTTCGGCGTGCGGTTCGTTTCACGTTCCCCGGTCACCACGAATTCCCTTGACCACGAGGTCCGCAATGAGGTTCACCGCGAAGGTCATCGCAAATAGCACCAACCCAATGACAAACAACACCCGATAGTGGTCGTCGCCGGCCACCACCTCGCCCAATTCCGCGGCGATCGTGGCCGTCAACGTGCGGATCGGATCGACCAGGCTGTGCGGGATGGCCACCGCGTGTCCGGTGGCCATGAGCACGGCCATGGTTTCGCCAATCGCCCGGCCCACTCCCAAGAGCACCGCCGCCAGCAGGCCGTTCCGCGCGGCCGGAAACAGCACCCGATAGACGATTTCCCAACGGCTCGCCCCCAGGGCGATCGCCGCTTCGCGATAGGCGTCGGGCACGGCTTTGAGCGAGTCTTCGCCCACCGACACGATGATCGGCACGCTCATCAACGCCAATATGATTCCGCCGTTGAGCAGGTTCACGCCGACCGGAGCCCCGGTGGTATGGATAATCACCGGGCCGATCACCATGTAGCCGATGAATCCCCAGACCACCGACGGGATGGCTGCCAACAGCTCGATGAGCACCTTCAGCGTCTCTTTGAGCCGCCCGGTGCAGAATTCAGAGATATACACGGCTGCCCCCAGTCCTAGCGGCACCGCCAGCAACATGGCCAGCCCGGTAACGGCCAACGTTCCCACCCAAAGCGCCAGAATTCCGTATTGCGGACGCACCTCCGACGTGGGCCGCCACTCCTGGCTGGTGAAGAACTCGACGAGGTTCAGCTTGCCGTGAAGCATCGGCAGCGCTTCGCGGGCCACGAAGAAGAGAATCGCGAAGACGAACACGATGGCGCTGATCCCGCACAGCCGGATTACGGCCTCGACGGCCGGTTCGGCCGCGTCGAGAACCCGTTGGGTGAGCCGGTAGACCCGCGACGCTGTTCTGGTCACCTGCGGCCGGCTTGTGGGGTCAGTGTCTACCATGGTTGCCTAACGGGACGTATCCGAGCTTTTCGACTATCACCTGACCTTCGGGGGAGAGGATCCAGTCGAGATACTGCTTCACAGCGCCCGACGGCTCGCCGAGCGTGTATACGAACAACGGCCGCGTGATGGGGTACGAGCCGTTGCGTGCGTTTTCCGCCGTGGGAGCAACGCCCGGCTGGCCTTTCTTTTTCGAGACTCTAAGCACCTTCACGTCGGGCGTCTGGTAGCCCATGCCGCTGTAGCCAATGGCCGTGGGCGTGCGCGAGACCAGGGCCACCACGTCCTTCGAGCCACTGGCGTCGATCGACCCCAGCTTGTAATCGTTCCCTTTGCCCAGCACCGCACTGCGGAAGTAGACGTAGGTACCGGAACTGTTCTGCCGGCTGAGGCGGATGATCTTGTCCGCAAGGGGGTTCTCTACCCCCAGTTGCGACCATTTCGCGACCGACCCCTCACGCCCGTAGATCTCCTTGAGCTCCTCGAGCGAGATCGATTCAATAGGGTTCCGGGGATGCACGTAGATGGCCAGGGCGTCGTAGCCCACGATGTGCTCCAGGGCGTCGACGTGGTGCTTCTCGCGAATCCTGGCAAGTTCCTTCTCCGACATCCGACGGCTGCTGTTGGCCATGTCGCAGTTGCCGTCGGTGAGGCTGGCGATCCCCACCCCCGAGCCGCTCCCAAGCACCTGCACGGCGACATCCGCTTGATGCTTGTGGTAGACCTCGGCCCAAGCCTGGGCCAGATTGACCATCGTGTCCGAACCATCCACGCGAATGCTCGTGGCCGCCTCTTGCGATGGCCCGCAACCGCAGACTGCCAGCGCCATCGCGCCGGCAGCGATCCATCCTATCCCTGCCCTGAGTGGTAGTCTCAAGGGTGCCTCACAATACCGTCGTTGTTCGCCTCGAGTGCGTCCGACATTCTACCAACGCTCAGCGCCCTCCGCGTTAGGGTCCCACGGGCGAATTGCAAAGGTTCGGTTAGGAAATGGTTAGAAGTCCGTCATTAACTGTCTGCTGACTACGCATGTCGACCCGTGTTCTACACCACAAATGAGTGAGCACCGCTCCAGCCCCCTCCTTTGTGGATAGAGTCACACACCATGACTCTCCTGGGAACTGGGGAGACAGGAACCCCATGTAGTCTAATTCAAGAGCAAGGGACCTGCGGGAGGAGGTGCGATTGTGGACGCCTGGGCAGCCGACAAACCGCGTGACGGTGCAGTACGCACATTAAGATGGGCCAACGGCGATTGCCGGGGCTATGCGGCCGCAAGGATCCGCCCATCGCCAACCAACGATCCAGGATCGGTACCAGCGGATACGAGAGTTCGGGCGACGAGGGGAGCGCAAAGCCTAGGCTGTGGCGCTGCTTCGTCTGGTTTCGCGGACCCCGATCGAGCCAGCAGCGCTCACTTGTGATAGCCGAGCGATTTGACCACGGCCAGCATCTCTTCCGCGTTGATGAACCGCCGGCGGTGCTGGATCTTGTAGCCGTCGATGGCTCGGGCAAGTTCTTGGGCGTCCGATGAGAGCCCCTCGTGGCTGTTGGCGAATTGGCGGCGTTCCACCCTGGGCGGATCGGTCAGGACTTCGTAGTTGCGACGGTCGACGAAATCCGCGCACGTCGGGTCCAATCCTTGCGACATGGAAAGAGCCCTCCCAAACAGGTCAAGACACGGCCGGATCAAAACTTGGCCGGAAAACATCCTCTCAGAAATCATATGGCGCAGTTTCGCATCGCGTTTCCGTGGCTTCACGCGGCTCGTCTCATGCGCGGCCTCGATAGACGGCCTGGGACGACTGTGACGAATCTCCCGAAATTGACGCTCCTGACACCCCGGTTCTGCGCGCATCTGCTGCGACTTGCGTGTCGTCCGCGGTGAAATCGCGATTTCGCCGCAGACCCAGCAGAGGAATGTGGATCGAGCTGCGCTCGGCGCCCTATGACTGCCCTGAGCCTATCATCGGCGTTGCGGGGCGTCGGTCTGGCGAGCCAGTTGCGTTTGCGCTAGGAGGGCGCGGGCAGGCTGGTGGTTGGGGTTGATC
>CAZFKF010000296.1:0-6359 GCA_964518805.1 uncultured Planctomycetaceae bacterium
GGTCGCCCGGCCGAAGATTGTCGATCACGAATTTCACCGCCCCACGGGCCTGCTCGATCTTCTTGCCGCTCATGCTGCCCGAGCGATCGACCACCAGGATCACCGTCTTCTTGGCACGCTCGGCGAGGGCCGACTTGATCTCGGGACTGGCCAGCAGAAGGAAGAACCCGTCCTTGTCCGTGTCGCGCTCGGGCCGGTAGCTGAGCACGCGGGTGCTGACCACGCCCTTGCCCACGTCGTACATCAACCGGAAGTCGGCCGTGGGCACCTCGTTCTTGGCCGTGTAGGTGACCGTGGCGTGGCGTTCGTCGGGCCGCTTCACTTCGACCGGATGCGTGGGACTGTAGACGTTCTTGATGTCCGACTGGCTTTCGATCGTGACCCGCACGGTCACGTTCTCCACCGGGTCGGTGGTGTACTTGGCGGTGCTCAGCGGGAAGAGGAAATCGGTGAGCCCTTCCATCTTGCGGCACAACTGCGAATAGCGGAGCGAGACCGTCCGCTTCTGGCCGGGCGGAATGGGAAAGACGTTCGTGCGGAACAGGCCCGTGCCGATCCATTCCAGCAGGGCCGGATCGCGGTTCTTGCGAACGATGCTCTCGTAGAGCCGGCGGGCCTCGTCGGCCTTGAGCAACTTGGCGGGAAACTCCTTGCCGTCGACCAGCAGGGTCATCTGATCGACCGCCCCATCGTAGGGCAGCGGGAAGATGAACGCCGCCTCGAGTTGCCGGCTTCCGGTGTTGACGAAGGTCTGCGAAACGCGAACCTGGGCAACCTGGTCGGCGATCCGCGTCTGGACCTCCAGGTCTTGGATCTTGTACGACGCTGGCGGCGGCTCGGGCCTGGGAATCGGGGGGCGGGGATGCGGATGCGGCGGCCAAATGATGATCGGCGGACGGGGAAGCCGAACCACCTGATCGGGATCGACCACCACCAAGACCCCCTGGGCCCAAGCGGATGCCGACAGCAACATAGCGGCAAGCGCCAACAGCCCAACCAGCACGCGAACACGTCTACGCATGGAAAAGCCTCCTGTTCAAGTGGCACCGTGAAGCCGCGCGCCGGGTGGCACGCCCAGAGCGAAGCGATGGGCGTGCCACCCTGCCGCGGAGCCCTGGTCTTCCGCACTAGCCCCGCCGCAAAGCTGGGCGCCTCGTCGCTTGGCGGTCTAAACAGGGGCCACGGACCTGCGTCATGGAAGATCGCATACCAGATATGTGACGCTGGCAAGGCCCAAGAAGTTTCATGGCCCGCACCGGTTCAGCGAAATGAAGTGCTTTCAGGAAAAGGAAAGAGGGGAAAGGGAAAAAGGGGGAAAGACAAGGGACTACATCGGGACGCGGTCGGGTGGCACGCTCAGAGCGAAGCGCTGGGCGTGGTGAATCGCGAGGTTGCTCAGCACGCCCTTCGCAGGGCGTGCCCCCCTGCACGACCCTTTGGCCGCCTTTTTGGGAAGTCCGCTAATACCCCCTCATGGTGATGTGCCAGCACTCCTAATCTCTTCAGCTTTTCCAGGTTATCCGCCTCCTACCCATCAGCCTGATTCACTCTTTGCCGTCGCGACGTATACTTCTCTACCAATGGTCTTCGAGCACAACGATGCGCGGTTCCGCGCTCTCATCGACGGTGTTGGCGGGCCCGAGCCCTGGTCCAGGGCGGCTCATGAACGCTCGTCTCTTTGTGCATTCCTGTTGTGGCGGTCTCTTGAGGATAGTCAAGAAGGAGGAACGTGATGCAAACGGCCAAGCAACTCTCGGTTTCGCTGGTCAACAAGCCGGGCCGATTGGCTGCCATGCTGACGGCCCTGGGTAAGAGCAAGGTGAACTTCGAGGCGCTGTCGGTCATGGACTCGGGAGACCGCGGCACGGTTCGCTTCGTGCCCCAAAAAGACCAATTCGCCGCCGCGACCGAAGTTCTCGACCGACTGAACGTCCGCTATGAGGCCAGCGACGTGCTCCTCGTGGAGATCCCGAACCAGCCGGGGGCGTTTCGCAAGGTCTGCGAGCGATTGGCCGCCGATCATCTGAACATCGATTACGCCTACGCGTCTTTCACCGGGCGAAGCGCCAAGGGTGGCGGCGCCGCGGTCATCAAGGTGAACAACCTGCTTAAGGCGCAGAAGGTCCTCAGCGAAAACGGATCGCCAGTCAGCCGCAAGAAGCTCCCGGTCCGTCGCCCGCCGATGCGAGCACGATAGGAATCGACGAGCGATTCACGAAAACACGTCGAGCAATCAGCACAGTGCCAGCGGCTGTAAGTTCTCAATAACCCCGTGAGGGTCAAATGTTCACGTAGCGCAAAACCCGAGGAAGACGCAGATGTGTAGCATTTGTACACCCGTTCTTTCGATTTCATCACGGGGTTATTGAGAAGCTACCAGCGGCTTAGTCTCTCGTCAGCGTGGCATTCTGTGGCCAGACGGCAGGTCGTTGGCCGCTCTGCCGCGTTCGGCTGGGCGAATCTACGCTTCGGGACATTGCAATTCGACGAAAAATGTGCAGGCCCAGCGGGTAAGACTATTAACACGTTTCTTGAGGGGGTAGAATCCACTTTGGGCTCGCAACTTCCTGTCCTTTGTGACTGATATGCCAAGGAGGGGGCTTTGTGGGCACTCGTGCCCACGGTCCCATGCTGGCGGTCTGTTTTCGAAACGTCCGTTTCCACCCCACCATTCGGTCGCGTACGCATTGGCTCGACGAGACTGAAGGAGAGGCGGCTTTAGCAGCACTCACCTTCTTTTTCTGTGCCGTTGTTTGCAGTTCCTAGGTGGCTCATCTTTCTGGCCGTTGATCGGCCCGAACAAGAAAGGAACTCATGCGATGCGACAGATGACGTTTCGAGGGTCACTCGTGGCGCGTGCCGTCACGTGGTTGGCTGTGTTTCTTGCTCTTCTGCTGATAACGGGAGATCCGGCTGTTGCTGGCGTTGTCCCGTACACAGCTCAGGAAGTGTTCAGGGTCCATCAGAACAAGTTCGATGTCGCCCACGACCTCACCATCAAGTTTTGGCAGAAAGAGGATGACGTTCATATCAAGAGTTGGGATGTCCTGGGAACGAGCGGTGGCCTACCGGCCCCCTCAAGCAAGGCCCCTGGGGAGCAACCAGGGGATCATCACACCAAGGTTGAGAAGCTGCACGGCTCGCCGAAACCGGGAGACAACCCGGACGACGGGTCCCACGCCGTGGACCTCAAGTGGGTGGGGTTGAATATCCCGAGGTGCACGACCGTCGACGTAGAATTCCGTTGGACTCTCACTGAGTACAACACGAAGCGCCATGTCGTGACGTGGAGCGAGGACCCACCCGGCGGCGCGCCCGCGGTTGCGAAGGCGGGGCCCAATATGGGCTGGACCGTGAGCGACCCTGTCAAAGTTGGGGCCGACTGGGTGCACACAGTTACTATTGCTAACGATGACGATCCGGGCGATTCGTCTTCCGCGAGTTTTCTCTTGAACGACCTGAAGTATTGGGTGCTCCCAAATAACGACTACCTGGACATCGGCGCGCTCCAGACCTGGAGCAGTTGGTCCGTCCCGTTTGCCGACATGGTGTTAGACCCAGGTCAATCGTACTCATTTCAGGTTATGTCAGTTAACGCCAATCAGAGAATTCTCGGCGCGTTTAACGCCCTAGACCCAACCTCGCGCGACTTCTTGATGTCCGACACATTTGACCACACGTCAGTGCCGGAACCATCGTCTATGCTCCTTTGCACGATCGGCTGCGGGGGGATTGCTTTGGTTTGGCGACGAACCAGACGATAGGTGCGTCGAAACGAGGCTGGATTGACGTCGAGAGTGGGCAAGGGCCCCATGCCCCAGTCCAGCGCACGGAGGCACGGCGGCATTCTTGCGCAGTTGCCCTTGCGGACAACGCGGTTTTTTTGGGACACTGCCGCACCTTGTCAACGCTGGGCATTCGCTCGGCGGTTTGAGTACGGAGACTCCCCCACCGCATAGGGTCCCCATGCGCTTGTTGGTCCTGCTGGTGATACTGCTCAGCGCGATTTCGGGTTGCATGGGCTTGGGACACGTGAATGATCCTTCGGGGCCGCCCATTCCCCTCTATTGCGACAACCCCCTCCTGATGCCCGTTCGCGACACGTCGGCACTTTGGGAAGCCCTCACCAGCGTAGTGACCGACTACTTCCGCATCGAGAGCGAAGAGCCGGTCAAAGCGGTCGGTGACACACTAACGGAAGGGCGTCTCGATACCTTCCCCTCGGTGGGATCCACGGTGTTGGAGCCGTGGCGGCAAGACTCGGCCGACGCGTACGAGAAACTGGAGAGCACGCTCCAATCGATCCGCCGCACGGCGCACGTGCGAGTGATTCCTTCCGAGGGCGGATTCCTGGTCGACGTGGCGGTCTACAAGGAGTTGGAGGACGTGAAGCGGCCCGCCCACGTCTCGGCCGGGGCAGCCACGTTCCACACCGAAGGCTCGCTGACACGGGTCATCAGCCCGATCGGAGAGCAGGAGGTCAATAAGGGTTGGATCGGGTTGGGGCGGGACCGTGCCTTGGAACAGCGCATCCTGGCGCACCTGCAGGAGAGCTTGGGGGTGCGGGGCTTGTCGCCGCTTCCTCCTGCGGTGCCTGCGTCGCAGCCTGCCACGCAGCCCGGCAGCCCCTCCTGCCAGCCAACGCCCTCGCGCACACAACCTAGCTCACCTGCTCCGCCTGCCCGTTGCGGGTTTGGAGGAAGCAACGCCGTGGGCCAGTCGCGACAACACACGACCTATCGCTTCGTCGTCTCCGAAGGCATTTCTGGCTATACGATGCCGCCGGATGCCGAGGGCGGTTCTGCGTTCGGCGACGCCGTGTATCCTTTGTACGACGACTCGGAGACCTTCCCTCTGGAAACGCTGCCCGGCGAGAAAGGGAGAGTCGGCGGCGGGGATGGGCTCGGATACGACACTGGGGACGGCGGCCTGTTGTCCTCACCTGAGAAAGTCGTGACGCTGAGCGACTCTGCCGGCCTGGCGGAGACGGACCCGATGGCCGGCGGACTGCGCTCCAGGTGGCGCAACGAATTCCACCGCGTCTTGCAGAACAGCATCCAGGACTATCGGCGCTTCTATTCGCTTTCCGAGCTTCTCGCACTGGCCGGGGGAATCGGCCTGGCGGCAGCGTTCGCCAACACGTCGGTCGACGAGAATTTCCAGCAGTGGCACGACAAACGCGTGGCCACGCACGACGTCCGTAGGTTTGCGTACGTGGCCCGTGAGTTCGGCAACGGGAAGAATTGGCTTCCGTTCTGGGCCGTCTGCGCCGGGGCCGGGGAGGCATGGAGCGGCGATCCCGCGTTGCGCACGGTGGGAGAGTGGGGCGACCGGTCGATGCGGAGCTTCTTTGTGGGTGGGCCAGCTTTGTTGGTCATCCAGAGGGTGGCCGGCGCGTCTCGGCCTGAGGATGGCAACGGGTCCCACTGGATTCCCTTCCATGCTGCCAATTCGGCCAGCGGGCACGCCTTCGTGGGCGCAGTCAGTTTCATCAACGCAGCGATGATGACTGATAATGTGCCGCTCAAGTCGATCCTCTATGTGGGCTCGGTCGTCCCGGGCTGGTCGCGGATCGTCCAGGACAAACACTACATCTCTCAGGTCGTGCTGGGGTGGTGGCTGGCGTACCTCTCCGCCAACGCCGTGAACTGGACGGAACACTCTAAGTCGGACTGGTTGATGACCCCGACCGTGAGCGATGAGGGCGTGTCGATCTGCTTCGTGCGCTCGTGGTGATCAACTGGCGTTGACCGGCGGCTGACCGGATGCCGCCTGAGGCATCGCGACCGGCGCCGAGGCCGTGCTGCTCTGCGCCGGGCTCACGCGGGCAGCGGGCAGTTTGAGCGTGAACGCGGTCCCCTTGCCGACCGTGCTGTCCACCCGGATCCGACCGTGGTGGGCCTCGATGATGTCCCTGCACATCGCCAATCCAAGGCCCGTGCCGCCCTTGCCGCTCGCATCGGGGCCCTTCTTGGTGGTGAAGTGAAGGTCGAAGATGTGCGGCAGCGTCTCGGGCGGGATGCCACACCCGTAATCGCGCACCACCAGATCGATCATGTCGCTCTCCGGGTCGTGGAGCAGTTTGATTGCCACCCGGCCGCCGTTGGGCATCGCTTGGCGAGCGTTGATAAGCAGGTTGAGCAACACTTGCTGGATCTGGTTTCCATTGACCACGGCAAGGGGGATGGGCTGATAGCGTCTCTCCACCGCGATCCGATACTTGTTCATCTCCCTCTCAAGGAGCACCATGGTGTCATCGATCAACTTCGTCAGATCCGTTGGCTCCTGACCGGCCGAGCGATTCCGGGCCAGTCCCAGGATGCCGTTGGTGATTTTCGCCGCTCGGTTCGCCGCCGTCA
>CAZFKF010000297.1:0-6337 GCA_964518805.1 uncultured Planctomycetaceae bacterium
GCGTGGGATGGGCGTTGCCGAATTGCCTGCGATACCATTCGAGCAGTTCCGCCGCCATGTTGCCGCCCCAAACGGCGTGCCTGCCCCGAGCCACGTGGGCCTGGACGGTCGCCCCGATCGTGCGGAGCTGAGGATACAGGACCGGCCCGGCCGTGGCCGTCAAGACGCTCTCCCACGTGCCGGTGACGTCGAGCACCAACCCCGGCCGGAAGGCGCCGACCGGCAGGGCGCCGCACAGATGATCGTGTCCGCCGAGCACGACCGGCGTGCCGGGGACCAGGCCGTGGCCTGGGCTGCCTGGGGCGTCACCTCGCCGATCACCGTGCCGCTGGGTTGCACCATGCACAGAAGACGCCGCTCGATGCCTGATAGATCCAGCAGTTCCTCGGACCATACCATGTGCCGCTGATCGAACAGCATGGTACACGAGGCCATGCTGTAGTCGGTCACCTGCCGCCCGCAGAGAAGGTAGTTGACATAGTCCTCGATCAACAGCCACTTGTCGGCCCGGGCCATGACCTCGGGTTCGTTCTCCATCATCCACAGGATTCGCAGCGCGGAGTTGATCGGCCAGACCGGATTGCCGCCGATGGAGAAGGTGCGCTCGACTCCGACATTCTTCCGCCACCAATTCAACTGCGGGCCGGTGCGCGGGTCGTGCCAACTGATGAACGGATAGAGGTCCTTCCCGTTTTCGTCGACTGGTAGGCCGTCCATGCCCATCCCGGTGACGGCCACGCCGCGAATCCGTCTGGGGTTGTCGATCTTCGACAAGGCCGTTCGGACGGCTTCCGCGGTCCCCTCCCAGATCGCCTTCGGAATCCAGACGGCCCACTCGGGATGCTCGGGATTGAGATGCGCCTTGGTGTTACCCACGCTGCCGCGCGCGACCGCTTGGCCGTCCAGGTCGTAGACTACGGCCTTCAAGCTCGTGGAACCGAGATCGATGCCCAGGAGGTAATCCATGGTGCGCGCTCCGTGTGGCCGGACCTCGACGAAGACGGATTCACTCGGACGCAATCGTAAACGTGCGCGAAGCTCGGATTTCGCCGTATAACTCCAGCGTCTCGTAGTTCACGGTGATTGTGAACGTTTCGCGCTTGCCGGAGAGCTTCAGATCGGTGGGCACTCGCCACGAGTACCCGCAGGTGCCGTCTCACCCAAACGGCATTCGTCCCTCGGCCACCCGTTTGCCCGAGGCGTTGGTGATCGTGACCTTGGGGTCGAGCGACAACGGACGTTCCTGGGTGCGTTCCTCGCCGTCGGCGAGCTTGTAGACCTCCTTCTGCTTGCGCCCGGTGTCGTTGAGGCCGCGGATCATGGTGTCCAGGCCCGGATCGGTCAGTACGGCGGCCACGCGAAGGGTGTCGCCCGGCTTGAGCGTTTGGTCCTTGGCAGGGGTGGCGAACATGACCTCGGGTTGGTTGGAGAAGTCGAGCACGAAAGGCTTGTCCTTGCGAACTCGCACCGCATAAATCCGCGGCCTCTCCATGTCGCGGGGACGGCCGTCGCTGTGGTAGTTGCTGGAGAGTCTGATTTGGAGCCGGCCGTATTCGATTCGCAGGTAGGCCGGAAAATAGTCGCCCACCGGAATGCTGCACTCGACGGTGCCGGGGGCGACCAGCCGCAAGAGGCCGTCGGTTTCGCCCACGGCAACGGCCGAAGTCTCGCTATACAGCGAACCGTCGATGGAGAGCTTCTTCAGATCGCGCTTGCCCGGGGCGAGTCGGAACCGACCGAAGTCGCCGCGGTACGGCTGGACCGTCAGCTTGTCGCCGAAGGGCGTCACCGACGCAGTGTAGTACTTTCCATGGACCCGGCGCATGGCGCCAACCCGCTCGGAGCCCCACCAGGAATCGAGCGGCTTCGAGGAGCCGACAGTCGCGAGAGTCATTTCCACGCCGGCTCCATCATACCGGCCCGAAATCGTATGCGGTTGGGCCAACAGCGCGTCGAATTCCCGGGAGCCAATGCGAACCCGCCCTTGCCTGGCCAGGGGCGCCACGAAAAACAGCGCGGAATAATCCTTCCCCTCGCTTTCCTGGATGTTCAGTCGCGGCATGACGCGGAAAGGCCGCACGCCAAGCCCCGGGCCGTAATCGAAAGGAATCGCCAGATCGTCGTAGACAACCGTCTGTTTGGCGCGCGCCCCGAAAGGGTCGGCCCCGGCCGGCGGATCCTTCCGGGGCAGAACCACCGGGTCGTTGGTCAGATCGAGGTCGCGATTCGCGTCGAAATAGAGCCGGTCGTAGGTGATCGGCGCCTGGATCGGCTTGGTCTCGGTTTGCGGCGGAGCGGTCGCGCCTGCCCCGCCCAACAGGCTCGACGCGAGCGATTGCAGCAGCGCGCTTGTTTTGGCCGACTTCTTGTCGGCCGGCTTGCCCTCGGCTGGGTTGGGCACCGCAGGTTTCTCACCCGATTCATCGATCACGAAGCGGTACTCGGTCCCGGCCTTGGGATTGGTCCAATCCACACCGAACTTGACCTTGCCATAGAGCGGCCGCTTCGACCTGAGCTTGGGATAGACCTTGACCTGCGTGTCCGGTTCGGCGACACACTCCGCTCTCTGACCAAGAACCATGACGTAAGGGTTGCGCCCTGTCTGAAACGCCGAGACCTCGCGTAACTCAAACGTCGCGTCCTTTTCCGGATCGCCCGACTGAGGTGTTTGCTTCTCCTCCGCCGCGACAGCGACCCTTGAGAAGATCGCCGCTAAGGCCGCGAAAGCGACGAGAACCCACAGACTCCGCATCACGGCTCGCCTCCTACTGCTTTCCGGAATCGACGTGGCCTTACGGCCCCCATTATGGCAGGTTCCTATCCGCGGTCAACTACCTCACGGGGCCTTCCAAGGATGACTTCCGGACTTCACCGCCGCGAGGCGGTTTCGGTTACGCAAAGCCCTTGTCGGCTCCGCGGCGCGCCACTCAAACCACGAGGGGAAACCAGAAACGCCTTCAGCCTCTGCGCCAGCGTTGGACGTCGCGATGCGGGTGTTGCGAAAAGTCCTCCGTTCGGGGAGAATGGCACGTTCACCATCCAATGAGGAGACGAGACCCTTATGTGCGCACGATCGATTGTTTTGCTGTCCGTCTGTCTGGCCTTGGCCCTGCCGTTAGGATGCACACAGTCGCCGAGGGAGAGTAAGTCAGGGGGAACGTCGGCATCAGCGCCGAAGAATGTGTCGGAGGGAACCGTGGGTGGCACGACGCAGGTCGTTGAGGGTGGGTTGGAGATCACGGATCTCCTTGTGGGCACCGGCGAGGTCGCCGAGGCAGGGAAGACGGTGAAGGTCCACTATCAAGGGACCCTGGCTGATGGGACCGAGTTCGATAGCTCGAAGAAGAACGGCAGGCCCTTCGGGTTCCGCCTGGGAGCCGGCAAAGTGATTCCCGGTTGGGACAAGGGCGTCCAGGGCATGAAGGTGGGCGGCAAACGGAAACTGGTGATCCCGCCCAAACTGGCCTACGGCGAGCGCGGCGCCGGCGGCGTCATCCCTCCCAACGCCACCTTGACCTTTGAGGTGGAACTGCTGGAAGTCGAAACGGACTAGCCGCGACGGGCGAGTTCCGCGGCCGGTGGCCACACGCGGACGATCTGACGGCAATGGTCGTCAAGGTCGAATGACGCGGCCGCTTCAATTCCCGTGCAAAGAGTGCTGCTACATCCCCAGCGCTGGCCGCAGTCGCTCCACCTCGTCGAGCGACGCAACCATGATATAGAGATACAGGCCGCGAGGGTCGAGCCGGTCGACCACTTGTCGCAGTTCATCGGTCGTGAAAGACCCTCGAAGGACCAACGGCCGGCCCGCTGCCTGGATCTTGCGCAAAGACGGGATCAGTCCGGCGACCGGCGGCCCGCCCGAATGTGGCTCGTGGTTCACTTGGAAGCAACGGATCGCTTCGACTTCCAGGAACTGGTCGTAGAGGAACATCGAGTTGGTGTGCAGGTGGATGAAAGCGCTGGCGAAGCGGCCGGCCACCTCGCGGTCGACGGGCTGGAGGAACTCCCGATAGAGGACGGGAGAATACACCCCGGAGGCGTCCTCTTGAAGCCGGACGATGGGGCCCGGCGACCAGAGTTGGTACTGGGCGTCGTAGTACCCGTCGTGATACAAGGGGATATGTTTCCACGCCGCCTCGGTGATGGCGACGAAGACCTCGCCGCTGCGACGCAGAAGCCTACGCATCGATTCTGGCGACTCGACCAGGTCGAGCACGCTCTGCGTGTGGCCGCGAAGCAGGGCGGCGATATCCGAGGGGCCAATCAACACGCCGTGGCTCACGGGAAATCGCCCCGCCGAACGGCGGACCAGCGCCTCGATGAACTCAATGTACTTGGCCAACCACGGATTCTCTGGGGCGAGGCGAAGGTCTTCCAGCGCCTCCCAAGGCAGGGTGCGTTCCACTCCCAGCACCGTGCCCGGCAGGATGCGCAGGGTGGCCCCCAACGCGCCGTCGAGCCACGGCACGGCCTGGGATGGCGACGCTCCGCGAAAGATGTCGTCCTCGATCGTTTCGCCTTCGCTGAGCAGCCGCTCCTGGTCGTCGAGAAATGCCTCGGGATCGATCATCTCCGGGGTCAGCACGTCGTGATCCTGCCAGGCTGCGCTGGCTGAAAACTCCTGCAGGGGAAACCAGCTCTTGATCGAAAAGCCTACGAGCGGCCGCCCGACAGGAGCCCGGTCCCAAAAAGCTCGATATCGGGCCAGTTTCGCCGGGTCGTTGCCAAATGCATAGTCAAACGTCATCGAATGAGTTGTCCTCTCGCCTCGGGTGACTCTCTTCAAGCCTCGGGGTGTTCATCCACTTCCGGCTACTTGATCGACATCTCGAGGCAATGGACGGTCGCCTCATTCCCATTCTTGCCTGCAACCAGGACCTCGTGGGATCCATCGCCTGCCAACGCGGCTGCCGGAACGCTGAACGCGACGGAACGAAGGCCGTCTTTCGTCATGTCGCTCGAGATCGTGCACGGTCTACCATCGACCTCGACCAAAGGCTCCGGCTCGCCAGCACGTTGCGAAGGCGACAGTCCGACGCGCAGTTCACAACTCCGGCGAGCGTCCGGGACGGGGCCGAGGAACATCGAAAACACGAGTCTCTTGCCAGTCGCCGGCAACGGCGCTCGGTAATTCTCGCCGGGCGCCGTAATGTCTCGATAGGTGATACCGACGCACCGCGGCAGTCTAAGCGCCGTATCGCGCGAGGCCATGGCTTTCAACGTGCTTTGATAGATCGGCCGGGGCCACGCCGGGTGGCCGGACTGGAAGAAATTGAACAGGTAGACCGCGTCTGCGCCGCGAGAAAGGACCGAGACGGCCGCTCCCATCGCGAGTTCCGGGGTGACTGCCGATGCAGGGCCGCCCGGATAGGGTTGATACCGGACTTCGAGCCCGCCCGCCAAGATGACCTTCGACGCCCCCAACATTTGACGCCACTGCGGGATCGGCATGTCGAACTCCACGGTGGCCCATCGCGGCGTAACGACGAGAAGGTCAATCCATCCCTCCTTGGCCCAAGTCAGGGCATCCAGTCCCATGGCAGATGCAACCTCGGGCCGCGACGGCACGCGCACGCCAAGACGGACAGGATGGCCTCGCCGCGTCCCCGCGTCGGTCGTCAGCTTGCGGACCTCACGGATCCACCGCGTCAGGATCGCCGCCCCTTCGGCTTCCTTGCCCGCGCTGAAGAGATAGGGTTCGCGCATGAAGTCCAGTTCCAGCCCATCGATATCGTATCGCTCCAGGCTTTCGGCAACCAAGGCCTTGTAGTAGTCGCGGACCTCCGGAACTGCATAGTCGAGGCAGGTCGCGAAGTACCCGGAGCAGTTCTTTCTCCGCCACTGGGGGTTCTTCTTCCAGAAACTCCCGTGGAAGGGATGGTCCGCAACGTCGTTATAGTGGCAGTCGTTCATGCGCAAGGTGATCCAAGGCGATATCCCGCGAAGTCGGCACCGCTGCACCACGCGGCCCGGGTAATCGATCCCTTGCCGGTAGACGGAAAGCATGTTATCGATCCCCTTGCGGAACGCGGGGATTTCGCCGCGGTCCATTGGTGCGAGAAACGGCTGGTCATCGGGGCCGGCCGGATCGTAGCCATCCCAGTACGCGTCCCACACGCGGCTTCGATAGTTGGTGCGGCGCGCATTCGTGTTGCAGAGGAACACCGTGACACCGGCGATGATGATGGAGTAGTAGCGGATCGTGCCGACCTGCCGCATGATCTCGTTGAGGGGGAACACGCCGATGGTCCACCAGCCGGTGTACTCGGAGCCCCGCGAGAGGATCTGGTAGTCGGCACCCTTGATCGTCCTGACCGTGCCGGTGCGGGGCCAC
>CAZFKF010000298.1:0-6332 GCA_964518805.1 uncultured Planctomycetaceae bacterium
CCGTCTGCGCACAACGATTTCGTCCGACCCGTCGCCCAGACCTCCTCGGCCGGAACGGCCTTCCGGGGATCGAACCTGGCCCTCGGCAGCCGAGCCGACCACGCGGCCATCGACTTCGCCACCCTGGCGGTTGACGAATTCTTCCAAACGGTCTAAGGCACTGCGGCGAGGGGGGAACATCCGGTCGCGTTCCATCCAAGACGGCCGCGACCGATTTCCCCTCTCCCTTCTGCGGCGATCGTTGTTGCCAACGTCGTCGTGGCCGTTTCGGATGGCCTCTCGGTCCGCCCCGCAGTGCGAACTCCTTGAATCCACCCCCCGGAATGATGTTGAGGCGGTCCTGCGGCAAGGCTACCATGCTCGCCTCTTCGTCTCTCTCCGCTTCAGTCGTCCGGGAATCGAGGTCATGAAGAACCTGCATCTCGCTGCGCTGATCTTGTCGAGTGCTTTGTCGGGGTGTGTGGACCCGAATCACAGCTTCGTTGGCGCCGGGAATCAGGCGGGTATGCCGACGCCGGGCAAGGGCCAGGCAGCCAGCACGTCGAAAGGCGGACCGAACCTGGCGGCCCTCTCTCCCGGGACGCCGTGCCGCCTCGACCTGATCCGGCCCGCTGGCCAAGGGCAGGCATACGAGGGCACCGTCGTCCGTGTCGAGGACAAGGCCGTCGTGCTTTCCAACGTGATCTCCGAAGGGCCCTGCAAGCGATCGCGGCCGCCGAGCATCAACGATGTCCTGGAAATGCGGGTTCCGTTCGCTTCCGGTCCCACGACCATCGACTGGGAGCGTTTGCCGGACAAGGAAGTCCGCGTTGCCAAGTCGGAGATCGCCGCAGCCAAAGTCCTCGACCACGATCCGCTGGCCGATCACTACGAGCGATAGACTCGGCGCGATCGCAGGCCCTGCGCAGAGTGCCGTGCCCGCTCTCCGCCATGCAACTGACGGCGCGTAGAGTGTGCGCGGGCCTTCTTCCGCCGCGTCGCCCGTCTCACACCACCACGATCGCCTCGGTGAACTGCGGCAGGTCCCATTCGTCGTAGAGCACGTCGATGGGGATCACGTAGCGGCCGGCAGCAGCGTCGGCGGGAACGAGCACCTTCAAAACCACGCTTCCGTCGCGTTTTGCAGCGACGTTGGCGGTGGTCCATCCATCGTCCCCGCGGCGCCAGGCGCGCGGCAGGACTGCGCGGCAGCCCATGGTGCGCGAAACCGCCGAGTGGTTGGTCACCACAACTCCCAGCGCTGCGACGGCGCCCGGCTTGCCCTTCTGCTCGTACGGATAGCAGCGAACCCAGGGCTCGTCCATGCCGTAGTTCGGATGATCCCAGGCAAACAGCTCGCCGAAAAGCGTCTCGCGCTGGGCCAGGTTGGCCCGCATGAAGCGGCACTCCTCGGGCGTGAAATCGAACGACTTGTCGACGTGGCAGTTGAAGATGTGCGTGGGCCGCAGCTTGTCGATCAGGGCCACGCAGCCGTCGAAACCCACGCCGGCCCCCAGCCAATTGCGGTTGTGGGCGCAGTAGTCGTCGATGCCGGACATGGTGAACGAATCACCCACGAAGAGCATGCGCAATTCGCCCGATTCGGCCAACAACCCCGAGTGATACAACGTCTGGCCCGGCAGGTGGAAGGCCGTCAGACGGAACTCGTGCCACGGCCAGGACTCGCCGTCCTGCGTCGGGCGATCGACCCGGACCTGGCTGGGTGAAATGCACGGCAGACGCCACGCCAAGGGATTGGTGATCACCTCGGCCACGCGGCGGTCGGTGATGCACGGACACGGGAACGCCTTTTGGAACTCGGGAATCGCGTCGACATGGTCGTCGTGGTAGTGCGTAACCCAGAGGCCCTCCACGCTGCGAATCTCTCCCCGATCGACGAGCGTCTTCAGTTGCTTGATCACGTCGCTGCTGCCGCAGTCCATGACCAACGCCGCCTTGTCCCTGGACACGAGCACCCAACTCGTGCCAAAATGCCGCAGGCAGTCGGGCACCGTCTTGCCCGGCCGGATGGGCATGTGGTCCTTGCGCCCGGCGTATTCGGCGAACATCTTCGGGAAGTAGTGCCGCAGGGCGGAAATCGCCACGTACTTGTCGTAGCACTGGTCCAACCGGCGAACGAGAGCGTCGATAGCCTTCGTCGGATCGTCCATGATTCGGCCGTGCGAAGGCACCAGGCGAGAAGGTTCGGCCTGCTTGATCCGCTGAAGACTCGCCACCAACTGCGGTCGAGCGCCGAGGAATCCATGGTAGTCGCTGGTTACGGTCCCCTTCTGAAGACTGTAAAGCTCCCAGAGTCTGCCGGTGTCGTAGATCGTGTCGCCGCAGAACGCCACGCGTTTGCCGTCCACCTCAACCAGGTAAGTGACCGATCCGTCGGTGTGGCCGGGCGTGGCCAGAACATGGATCGTGGCCGGCCCCCAGCGGACGGTCTGGCCGTCGTTCACGACGCCCGACACCGGAACCGGTTCGGCGAGCATCAAATGGTGCGGATGCTGATTGTAGAGGTGCCAACGGCTGGACGGATTGCTCCAGTACGCGGGGACGTTGTCGAAATGATCACGCTCCTGGGCAGGAGCCATGAGCTGCGACCCGGATTCGGCCAAGACGCTGGCACCGCATGCCTGATCGCGGTGATGATGTGTGAACAAAACCTGTTCGACGGCCGTGATTCCGTGCTCGCGCAACAAGGGCATCACGCGCGAGTCGCCACAGTCGATGAGCAGGGCCTTCGAGCCGTCACGCACGATGCCGACGTTGATCGGGCCGCCGTAGACCGCCAGGTGCTCGCTGAGATCGACAACCGCTCCAAGCTTGGTCGGACCGTCGGCGGCCACGGCCCGGGCCGCGATTCCCCAATCGGCCTGTTGCGCGGCCCATCCCGCAGCTGCGAACCCTGCACCGCGAAGAAATGCACGCCGGCTTTCACGCTTGGAAGTCATCGGCTACTCCTCGTGTTGGGAACCAAGACGTCAAGAGGAGATTATCGCGCGGGCCGGCGTCTCACACCAGACCCCAGCGCTTGCGGAGGAACCACTCGGTCGCCATCAGACCGACCAGCACGAGAAAGAAGGGCCAAGTGTCCCAGAAGGTCCGCTTCGTCTCCCGCTGGACTTCAAGAGCCTGCGTATCCTCGGCAAGATCCCGAAGAAGGTTGGGCAGCTCTTCCGGAACGACGGCCTTCCCGCCGGTCATTGCGGCGAGGTTCTCCATCAAAGTGGCGTCGGCCATGGGGTTGTCGAGCTCGAGGTCCTGCTCGACGACCAGGAAGCGGGCCTTGCTGGCGCCCAACTCCCGGCCGTCCTGAGTGGCCGTCACGCGCACCACGTAATCGCCCGACGGTTGCGTGTCGCGGAACGTCCCCGCCACCGTCTCGCCGGACCGGATCAGGCCCAACGGGCTCTTCTGACCGCTGGGGCCTTCGACTTCCGCCCGGAACGCGGCGTTGGGCACGGATTCACCGGACGGCCCCTGCGCCCCCACGGTGATCTCGACACGCTGGCCCGGCGTGAACCGCCGCTGGTTGAGCTTGACCCACACGTTACCCTCTGTGGCCTCGTCTTTCTTGGCCAGCCAGAGAACGATCTGCCGCCAGAATCGCTTGTGTGCGGTCTCGAAACCCCGCATCCACCAATGCCAGGTCGAGTCGCCGGCAAAGGCCATCACGCGTCCCTCGCCGAACGGCTGCGCGACCAAGAGAGGCTGGTTGTTTTCGCCCGCAGCCAGAACGATCCCCGTTCGACTCAAACCCGTGAACTTGTTCGCGCCCTCCTTGAGCGGCGGCAACTGGTTCCATACCGACGCGCTTTCGGTGGGCGTCGGGCCCAGACGCAGGCAGTAGTTGCTCTGTCCTCGCTGCGTGGGGCGCATCTTGACCGGCCCCAGCACGTGCAGGTCCTTTGCCGCCGGCGCGTCGGACGTCTGCCGCTCGAAGCGATTCATCGCGACCGGCAGCACGTCAGCCAGCGGCGTCTCGGCATAGCCGCCAGGCCCGAAACTCCGCAGACCGCCGATCATGATCAGCCCCGCCCCTTTCGACACCGCCGTCTTGAGATCCTCGAGTTCCTGCTTCTTGAAGGCCGCGGCGTCGATGTTCCCGAGCATGTACACGTCGTACTTGCCGGGCTTGAACTCTTCCCCGAAGTTCGCAGGCCGGGTGTCCGGCGCAGCGGCGTTCAGAAGCACTTTCTTGATGCTGATGTCGCGCGAGGCTGCCAGCGAATCGATCAAGAAGCGACGCTCCACACGTCCCGGGAATCCCTCCACGTACAGCACCTTGACTCCGCCCTTCAGAGCCAGGACGAACGTGCTGAGGCTATTGTTGGCGGTGACCAACTCTTCCTTCTGCACATCGAGCCTGAGCGTCAACTTGTATTCGCCCGGCGTGTCGGGCACGTAGCTGAACTTGAGCGGCAAGCGCTGGCCGTCGCTGACCGCCGTGACGGTCTGTTGGGCTACCGTCTCTTCCTTGCCCGAAGGCCCTTGGACCAGCAGCCGCACGGGGATGGCCTCGTTCACATAGCCGTCGATGCGAACCTCGGCCGCGATGGCCAGTTCATTCTTGACGAACACGGTCGCATCGGCCATCAACTCCGTGACCGCCACGTCCCGGACCTGCCCCAGTGCGCGCGACAGGCCAAAACGGATCGTGTAGAGCGGCTGGCCGAGGTGCTTCATGCGCGCCGCGGCCGTCTGCGGCAAGACGTCGCGCGGAGGCATCGTGCGCTGGGCCCCATCGCTGAGAAGCAGGACGCCCAATACTCGTTTCCCGGCTTCCTGGCGCAACACCTCGTCGAGCACATAGCCGATGGCCGTCTGCGAACCGCCGGCCGTTTCGCCCACGTCGATGCGCCCGTCGGCGATATTCACCGCATGCGACTCGGCGTCAAACCCGTAGGCCTTCACCTCGAAGTCCTTGGCCAGGGCCTGGAAGCCGGCGCGGGCGCTCGACAACGTCTCGCGCATCGCCTCCCATCGGGTACGGCCGTTCACCTCGTCGCGGATCGTCATGCTCCGCGTCTTGTCGGCCAACACGACGAATGTCGCCGATTGCTTGCGCGTCTCCATGAGTACGAGGGTCGGCCGGAGCATGGCCAGGACGATCATCACGATGATCGTCAGCCGGATTCCCAACAGCACCCCGCGCCGCCCCTTCGTGGTTTTTTCTCGGGCCGGACCAATCCCCAGCAGTAGGAGGAGGGCAAGGGCCGCTCCCGCCACCACCAGGTAGTTGTCGTCGCCAATCGGATAGAAGAACCAGCGTACCATGGAATCAGGGGCTCGGGGATGGACAGATCGACATTGGAGGGGAATCCTAAGTGACCGGTGCCCGTCGGGTCCGCGATTCCCTCCAGCGTGGAGTTCGATTACCTAAATGTTACCACGCAGGCGATCCCCGACGAAGCCGGCAGACCTGACGCAATCGGTTCCGCGTTCCTGGTTTCGACGCAATCTGGCCGAAAACGGCTCCAGCCGCTATACTCCACGGCATGGTGGGGATGCGAGCCTACGCCGCCCGTGGTAACCTCCCGCCATGCGACGCGGCCGACTTTCGTCCGCGATGTCCGGAGGTTTGCGACGGATTCCGACAACTCTCATCGCAGAGTCAAGCCAGTTTACGGAGAGCCAAGACATGCAGGGCCAAATCGAGTTGCCAAAGGCGTTTTCAGTACGCGACGAGCACGAGTTTTATCCCATTCAGCACCTCATGGCGCGGCTGAACCCGAAGCTCATGGTCACCCAGGTCTCCACGGGTGTCCACGTCAACGGCGGCTGTACCGTCTTCTGGGGCATCGTCCATATGGCCAAGGAGCGTTTGACGCGCAAGCAGGTGGAAGAGGCGCTTCGCGAGGCTGGCTTTGACTTCGGGCACAATGTCCTCGTGCGCGCATCGGCCGTGTGGAGTGAGACGTGAGCCCTGTGACGGATTCCAATCCCAAGGCCCCCTCACTGCTCGATCCGTCCGAACTCGCGGCGCAGTCTACTCCTTCGGCCGTGTTCGATCTGGCTGAGGCGATTCGCCGGTCGATGGGCCGGTACGACATGTTCCGCCAGATGGTCCGGTTCTTCGACGAGGAATCCGGGACGCTTCTGGAGCAGATTCGCCAGGGGGCCGACGCCGGAAACGTCGAACAAGTCATATATGCGGCCCACCGTTTGAAGGGCACGGTTGCGTACCTCGGCTCCGCCGCCACGTCGGAAAGCCTGGAACGCGTTGAACGACTTGGCAGTTCCGGCGATCTCACGTTGCTCGGGCAAGCGATCGAAGCGATGGAGAAGTGGATCGCAATCTTGAACGACGCCTTGACGCCCCATCGCGCGGTGGCCTCGGTGCA
>CAZFKF010000299.1:0-6326 GCA_964518805.1 uncultured Planctomycetaceae bacterium
TGATGCCGGGTCGGCAACGCGTCCTTCCCAACCTCTTGACGGACCGGTTGCCGTTGCTCTACGCTCACTCCTGTGAGGAAAGGAACTTTCGCGGAGTCCATTCGCTATCAATCTTCCCCAATAGGAATCGAACGATGATGCATGCGCGCAGAGTGACGGGACGTCGGCAATTCCTGAAAGGCAGCGTGGCGGTTGTGGCCGGTCTGGGCGCATGGAGGGCGCAGCCGGCAAGGGCGGCCGAGGTGCAACTGAGCACGCCTTGCATGGAGAAGTTGGGGTGGCAGTTGAGCGTTCAGCTTTACACCTACCGCCGTTTCCCGCTGTTCGAGGCCATGGAGAAGGTCGCGGCCTTGGGCATCCGTCACATCGAGCCCCTCACCGGCTTGCAGGTGGACGCCAAACGGCCGGGCTTGCTCGCCAACGAAGATCTGCCGCCGGAGGTGCGCAAGGAACTCAAGACGAGGCTCGCCGACCGCGGCATGCTCCTCTCGACGATCTTTGCGAACTTCACCGGCAAGCAGGACCAGGCGAAGCGCCTGTTCGACTTCTGCAAAGAGATGGGCACCGGAATCATCGTGGCCGAACCGCCGGCCGACACCCTGGACCTGATCGAGAAACTCTGCGACGAGTACCGCATCAACGTGGCCTTCCACAATCACGCCCGCGGCCAGTCGCCTTACTGGAAACCCGAGTTGGTGCTGGCTGCGTGCCGGAACCGGAGTCCGCGCATGGGCGGCTGCAGCGACGCGGGCCAATGGGCCCGCTCGGGCCTGGATCCGGTCGAGTCGCTGCGGAAGATGAAGGGGCGCATCATCAGCTTCCATCTCAAGGATATCGCCAAGCGGAACGACCCTGACTCTCGAAATACCGTGTTCGGCGAAGGCGAGGGAGAGTTCGCCAGGGTGCTCAAGGAACTCAAGCGCCTGGGCTATCGCGGCATCACCGCCATCGATTTCGAACACGACACCCCGGCGCTCCAGGAAGACATGGCTCGGAATGTGGCCTTTGTCGAGGGGCAGGCGAAGCATCTGTTGGCGGAGAGCGAATAAGTCGATTGCTTCAGCACGCTCTCCTCTTCCCCCTTGGGCCGTGCAGCCGGCTAACTGATTGCCGGCTGCTCAATCTCGCCCGCTCGCACATCCCTGCGCTGCACGCAGGTTGGCCACGAAAAGGGGATGGCTACGGCCGTTTCATCCGGACCAGCAACAGTTGCTCGGTCTCATCGGGGCCGGTATGCAGCAACACGGGGGTCTCGCGGCACGTTAGATTGTAGAGTCCGGTGTCGAACACGATCTCTTGATTGCCGCCCACAATCCATGCAATGCGTTGCGTGTCGCGGTAGATGGAACCCTGGATGAGCAACGTCTTCTTGTCCGCAGCTCGATAGTGATTTCCACGCACAAGGCCCGCCTTGTTCACGGCGAGTTGCACGACCACCTGCGCGCGAGCCTCGACGTTGTTGGTCAACGTGAAGACTCCGAGGGGCAGCCAGGGCTGTTTCTCGTCTGGCGGTTTCAGGCCGCCGATTGCCAATTCCCGGGCTGCTTGAGCGTAGTGCGCAGAATTGGTCCACGGATAGCCAAACAGGCACACCATGTCTTTTTCCAGGGTCAGAGTATTGCCATAGTCGTAGTAGTTCTCGGGCCAGTTGGCGCCGAAGAAGGCGTTGACGCGACTCCAGGGAGTCTCGGCCCAAGCCGAGTTCGCCACATCGGCTGCAACCCAAGCGT
Organism: uncultured Planctomycetaceae bacterium; assembly: GCA_964518805.1. Lineage (GTDB taxonomy): Bacteria > Planctomycetota > Planctomycetia > Pirellulales > Thermoguttaceae > CALFBP01. Next base: position 1,731 of record CAZFKF010000299.1, read on the forward strand.
CCGGATGCGCCGCATACCATTTCGGCAAGAACCCATCCCAATCCTTGAAACCCTGCTGAATCGCGGTTCCGACCGCTTGCATCGCTGGACGCGAGATGGCTTGAGTCTGGCGACGGCGATTGCCGCGGCTCTCGTCCGTCTTCGGCACGACAGGGGCGACGGATGGCGCTGCCGGTCCCTGGCGCGGCTTATTGGGCGAAGGGCTGCGGCTCCGCTCGGTCTTGGGCGGATCGGAGGCTGCCTTGTTCAGGCCGACTTCTCGAACGCCGGCGAACGCGACGATGAAGCCGTCTGCCATGGCCAGCATGACAGTGCACGACATCAGCAACAGGGCCGCAGGGGCAAACCGTGGGTGTGGCATGGTCGTCCTCTCGCGTGGTTGGCTGACGTTCGTCCCGCAACGTACCGAAGATACCGTGGTCGCATGGATTCAATTCCTCAACGATTGGTGAGACGTCCCTGAACTCGACCGGCGGCCGCACGTGCCGCGACAACACAGGCTTGGCCGAAGAAGCCCATAGCGCGATAGGCCTGCTTTCATCCGCCATCCCGCTTCCACGCCTTGTACAAGGCGAAAAAGTTGTACGGGTCCACCACCTCGACGTTCGCGGCGGGGCACTTCTGACGCAAGGCGGCGACGGCCCGCAACACACGGTCCGGACTTTCCCACACGACCCGAAACAGATGAAAAGCCGGAAGCTTGCCGCCGTCCTTCGCAAGCGCGTCGGCCATCACGTCCGCATCTTGCCCGGGCGTGAGCTGCATCACCGGCATTCCTTTCCAGACGTGCCACTTGGCGGCCGGAAAGCCGTCGGCAACATACGGGTTGTACGCCTTGAGTTGAACATCGGTGCCGAAGCCGTCCGGCGCAAACTGCACGTAGGCGTTCTTGACGTCTTCCGACGGACATTCGACGTCGACCACCATCGGAGCGATCGTCATGTCGGTCTCGCGAAAGAAGCGGCGGTTGTGCTCGACGAACATCGGCAAGTACTGCTTCTGGATCCGGCTCGGATGGATGTATCCCGCAGCGCACGCGTCGCTGGCGAATGTGTCGTGGACCGACGCCGTGCTATAGAAGTAAGCGATCAGGTCAGGGCAAGTCTCGATTAGATTCGGATTGACTCCCCAGGTCAGCGGGAGCTTGCCGCGGCTCGGGCAGTCCCAGAACTTCGGCAGGAATTCGTACAGCGGCAGGACGCTGTCGTAGTCGCCCATGAAGATGCAAAGGTACGTCTTCTTCTCCAGCGCGCCCTTCGGAACAGGACGGCGTTGCTTGAGCGGCTTCCACGGCGCCTGGCTGTGCAGCGATTGGTTGCCGCACCCGGCCGCTAAGGTGTTCTGATAGACGTTGTAAGGCGATATCAACCCCGCCGTTCTGAATTCCGTGGGGATATCGCCGTGCGCGCTTTCGTGCTCCGGCGTCTTGGAGTACTTCACAAAATGAAAGAACCCCGCCATCTCCGTCATGTGCCTTCCGGCCGATTGCCGAAGCATTTCGGCCAGGATCATCTGGTAGGTGCTCACGTCGGCGCCAAGTCTCTGCCCGGGATCGTCCATCGGCTTCTCGTCGCCCCAGGGCGAGAGATCGAAAACGAACGCCCGTCGTTGCACACTCCGGTCGCGAGGGATTACATAGGAGATCTCTCCCGTCGAGCGCGCATTCCAGGAGTCTTGGTAGAGGCAGACCAAGCGCGACGAACATAGCCCTTTCTGCAAATACTCGCGGATCGCCCAGCGGTAGGCGTCGTTCTTCGGGCTGCCGGTCTCGGCGCCCGTAAACATCCCGCGGAGGTCTTTGAGGACGGGTAGATTCCACCGTCTCAGATAGCGGCTGGCGAATTCTGGACTCAGGACCACGCCGTCGGAGACTCCGGCGATCGTCGTCGCCACGTTGGCCGTGGCCGGCACGTCGGGATCCCAGACGACGGCGCCCTTGAGCTTGGCGCCGGCGAGTCTCCTCAGCGCATCCAGATCGGGCACCGCCGCCAGTTCACGACCCTCCAGCCACCGACCGTCCCTCCTGAGAAGATCGAGCCAATACCTGGATCGCTCTCGTCCCGTTGACAGAACGTACATCGCGGGCGAGTCGCGATTGATGAGGCCTTCCAGGGTCGCCACCGCCATCGCCTCGTCATACGCGTCCGCGGTTCCGCCTTGAGCAAGGGTGTAAATGAAGAGCGGCGCGCGGCCGGATGGGGATCGATCGTCGGCCGCCTGCGCGGACGGTCGCGCGATGTGGACGGCCATCACACCGAGGAGCACAAGAGAGCGAACGACCTGTCGATTCATGATCTGCTGCGACTCGCGGAGACGTGATCTGGCGCGGTTGTCAACGCCATGTCACCGGGATGCCTTCGAGCGAGGGCACGATTGTCTCGCCTTCAAGAACGTCAGGGGTTTTCACCGTTCGACCCAACCCTCGCGTCGTGACGCGTTCTTTTCCCCAAAATGTGCCACTTAGGGAAGCGGTTCCAGATAGTGATAATGGATCAGCCAGTAGCGGGTGAAGTGGAAGAAGACCGGCGCGGCGAAGCAGATCGAGTCGATGCGATCGAGGATGCCGCCGTGTCCCTCGACCAAGGTGCCGTAGTCCTTGACGCCGCGGTCGCGCTTGATGGCGGACATGGTGATCGCGCCGGCAAAGCCCATGAAGGCGATCACCATGGCCATGCCTGCCGCAAACCAATAGGGAAACGGCGGTATGGCCCACCATAGGACCGCGCCGACCAGCGCCACGCTTCCCGCGCCGCCGAGTAGTCCTTCCCAAGTCTTGCTTGGATGGATCGTTGGCACGATGACGTGCCGGCTGGGAATCTGGGCCCAGGCAAACTGCAACGCGTCGCTGAGCTGTACCATGATGATGAAGAAGAACAGCAGCCGGGCGTTGCTGCCGGAGTCGGACTCTTCGGGCTGGGCGAGGCGGCTCTCGGTGCGGGCCGGGGCCGGCGGCTCGGCCTCCGGGGCGGGGTCGCTCGGTCGGTTGGCCGCCGCGGTCCTTTGTGCTGCGGCCGGACTTTTCGCAAGCGGCAGGGTCAGCAACGCCGGGGCGTAACTCAGGCAATAGACGCAGATCAAGAGCCCGGATTGGATCTTGGCCGTCCGGTCCAAGAACCGCTTGGAATCGCCGGACATCGCGATCCTGGCAGGCACGAAGAGGAACACGTAGACCGGAATCAGAATGCTGTACAACTCGTAAAGCCCAAAACCAACCAACACAAACTGCAGCGGCGTTACGAGAAAGAACACCCAAAACAACGCGCGGTGATCGCCCGGCCGCGTCGGGGTCAAGGTGATGAATTCCCGGAGGGCCCAAAACGCCATCAAGCCGAACAGGATCACGGTGGCGGCCTTGGCGATGAACAGCGCGGTCGCCACCACCGCACAGAGCGTCCACCACGAGCGGATCCGCAGCCAGAACGTCTGCACGATGGCGGGGTCGATGCCGCTATCGCTGCGCCGCCGCAGCACCGACATCACGGCCGTGGCGCCCCCTAAAAGCACCAGCACGCCGCAGACCAGTACCAGCGTCTTCGTGTCGATCATAGGCAGCGAATTCGGAGATGGATGCCCGGGGTGAAGTTGTCGCGGGGCGGATCACTCAGGACTTGTCGGGTCGCGATGACCGTTCAGGTCTCCTTCATCCGGCGCACCGCGTCACGCGCGCGGCGGAGGAAATCGACCTTCGGCTCGCCGGCCTCCAGCCAGATCGGCGGGCCGAAGCTGAGGCACGTCAAGAGCGGCACAGGCAAGACTTCTCCGCGAGGAAGGATCCGGTTCATGTTATCGATGTACACGGGTATCAACTCCAAGTCCGGACGCTTCTTGCAAAGGTAATACAGGCCGCTCTTGAACTCGCCGATCTCTTGACCCGACGAGCGGCCCCCCTCGGGAAAGACGATCAGCGAGTAGCGATGTCCGATCTCGCGAATCATCACGTCGACCGGACTCTGGTGTACTTTGATCTCTGTGCGGTCGATGAGCAAGGCGTTGAAAACCTGGGTGGCCAGATATTGGCGCACGCGACCGGCGGTCCAGTAGTCCTTGGCAGCCACAGGGCGGGTCAGAGACCTCACCTCGGGAGGGAGGGCCGACCAAATGACGATCGCATCCAGATGGCTGGTGTGGTTGGCGAAGTACACCCGCTGGCAAGTATCCGGTTGCGAGTCGATCCAGCGCACGCAGGCGCCACTGAGGAACCTGGCCAACAATGCCAGGACTCCCCCCGTGATCTTGACCCGTAATGCCGGCTTCTCGACGCTGACTGGCGCGCCGGTGCCGGGTGATGGTATCAACACGCCGCGTCGCTCCGCAAATCGACCCCAGCCGTCCATGGTATCGCCGAACCCTCGCGGGGCAAAGCCCATGTCACTTCAAGCTTAGTTCATCGCACCAGGGCTGCGGCCCACTCAAATAGCAAGCTCAAGCCAACCAGATAGGTGGTGAGGATCGCGGCTGCCATTGCCAAGGCCAGCCAACGGGCCAATCAGCCGGGCGTCGTTGCTCACGGTTTGCCCGTGAATTTCGGGCAGACGTTGGCCGGGGCGGGAGGGATCGTTTCCGGTTTGGCGAACGTGGCCGAGAGGCTTTCAGATC
>CAZFKF010000300.1:0-6325 GCA_964518805.1 uncultured Planctomycetaceae bacterium
GCCGCTGAGCAACCGGCGAGACCTGCAAGGGCGTAGGGCGGACCGAGCGCAGCGAGGCCCGCCGAAATGTCGGCAGGTTATGCGGCGTTCCGTCGCTTCGCTCCGTCCGCCCTACGGCCTACGGCCTGAATGAAGAATGAAATCGCGGAACGCCGGAAGCGAATTGGCGATCGCTTGGCAGGAAATGCGAAAAGCCGCGGTGGCGGCTCATTCTGAATTCAGTATTCGCCATTCAGTATTCCGTATTCATTCCTTCTTCTCCGCCCCTTGAACCTCCTGGTCCAGCCAGGCCAGGTAGTCGGCGCTGCCCGCCACGACCGGCACGGCGAGGATCTCGGGCACCTGGTAGGAATGGATGCGGCGGATGGCCTTCTCGATCTCGCCGTAAAGCTCCTGGCGGCTCTTCGCCACGCAGAGCCATTCCTGGCTTGTTTCGATCGCCCCTTGCCAGCGATACGTGCTGCTGATCGGACCGATCACCTGAACGCAGGCGGCCAGGCGCTCGCCGATCAGCGCCCGCGCAATCCGCTCGGCCTCTTCGCGTGAAGCCGTCGTTGTAAGAACTTGAATGTGGTTGGACATGATGCGGGGATTGGGGATTAGAGACTAGAGACTAGGGATTAGGGATTGGAGAAACGAGGGACGCCCCTCAGCATCCAACCTCATTCCGCATTTCCGATCTCCGATCCCTAATCCCTTCCCTACGCCACGCGGCTGGCCCGCTCGGCGTAGAGGCGGCGCACGGTTTCTTCGGCGTGGAACAGCAGCCACTCGTTGCGGGTATAGACAGCGTGGCCGGCGTGATGCTGGGCGAGACTTCCCTGCTGGGGACCGTAGTCGACCAGGAGCGTGGTGCCTTCCTGGGGCACGATCGCCCCGGCCTGGAATCGCTCCAGCACGCCCGCATCGCCGGCTTCGTCCTGTAAGAGCCGGTGGAGCCGGCGGTCGGCAAGCCAGGCCCGCCACGAGAACACGCTGGGGCAGATGTTCGTACCGGCGATCCCCAGTTGCTGCACGTAGTCGCCGTCGGCGGCGTGCAGAACCCGCTGGAGCCGCGGCGGAAACGGGGCCCGATAGGCCGGCAGCCCTTCGCTGGGACGGTGGTGAACGAAGTGCAAGAGCCGTGAGTAGCCGTCGGAATCCCAGCCGTAACGGATCGGCGTGCCGAAGGTGACGACGTCCAGGGCCGCCGGCCCGAGCGGCCTCTGCCGGTGGAGCAACTGCTCGACGCGGTTCCACACGGGGATGTCGACGGCGCCCAGGAGCGGCCAGCGATAGTAGATCGCCGCCGCCTTGAAGAACTCGTCGACGGCCTCGGGATCGGCGGCGAGCAGATTGGTCACGAGGGCGAGCATATTGCCGGCATGGCTATGTCCCCAGAGCAGCACCCTCTGGCCCGGCTGGAAGTCGCTGCCGGCCAACTCGTCGATCAATCGCACGGCCCCGTCGGCGCGGCCCAGGTGATGGTTCTCGCTCGACCAGTGGAAGACCCGCACGGGGATCCGCGTCTGGCCGCGGGCATTGATGGCCGCCTCGAACAGGCGGGCATATTCCGGAGTGTAGTTTCCCGCCTCGCCGGTGAGTCGGGCCAAGACCAGGGGCACAAAGCGTTCGACCGCCTGAGCGGCCGAGGGCAGGATTCGGGCGAGCTCGCCGAGCACGCCCAGGGCGTCGGCGCCGACAAACGTGCCATGCGCCAGATAGATCGCAGCCACCCCGGAACTGCGGAGCGCGCGGCCCACCGACCGCATCCGCCGCCGAAACTCCTGCGAACCGACCGCGGGATGCTCGCCAGGGGTCACCAAGTGATGGGGTGACGCCGGGCAGGTGCTCGTGTAGGTCTGATGCCGAAATCGATTGGCGTGTGGCATGACCGCCCCCCATCACAAGCCATTGTACCACGACAGTCCTGCCCGATTGTCGTTATCGGTCCATGGTTTCTACGGGCACGAAGGTTTTTCAGCCTGACAAGGCACTTGCGAGGGGATCGCTGTCCTGATCTGGGGTTGGCACTGCACGTTCATGCCACGGCAACCCCGCCGGCCGGGTGAGAATGCGGGACGTGGTTCGGTTCGAGGGTAACCTTGCAGCCCGCGACCGGCCCCGGATAACATGGGGGAGGGAGTTTGAGAAGGGAGTCCATGCCGCACGGGTTCGTCATGGATAGCGTTCGGCAAAAGGAGACAATCATGAGCCAGAAAGCGGCGATCCGCAGCTTTGCGGCGATGTTTGTGGCGATGGTCCTTCCGCTCGCGGCGTTGGAGGCAAGCGAAGGCGACGCGAGTCCGAGTTGGCCTGAGTTCCATGGTCCCGGCCGCACGAACATTTCTCCCGAAAAAGGTCTGCTGAAGAAGTGGCCCAAGCAGGGACCGCCCCTGGTATGGAAGTACGCGCCTTGCGGCGAAGGATATTCGGGCGTCACGATTGCCGAAGGGATGATCTTCACGGCCGGCGATTTCGGCGAAACCGAAATGCTGATCACCCTCGACATGGATGGCAAGCTTCTGTGGAAGGCGCCCAACGGCGCGGCGTGGCAAGGGGCGAGCCCTGGATCGCGCACGATGCCGAGTTTCAGCGACGGGCTCCTCTATCACATGAACCCCAATGGCCGCCTCGCGGCGTTCGAGGCCCGCTCGGGCAAGGAGCTTTGGGCCGCGGACTTCAAAGAGCGATTCGACACCCGCTTCGGAGTCTGGGGCCTGGCCGAGAATGTGATCGTCGAAGGCGATAAGGTGCTTTGCATGCCCGGCGGGGCCAAGGGGCGCATTGTCGCGCTGGACAAACGCAGCGGGAAGACGATCTGGGCGAACACCGAAATCGACGATACCGCCGCGTACTGTTCGCCCGTGGTCGTCACCTTTCGTGGCGTGCGGCAGTTGATCACCTTGGCCCAGAAGACGATACTCGGCCTGGACGTCGAGACCGGCAAGCTTCTCTGGTCGGCGCCGTTTGTTCCCAAATCACCCCAGAACGCCCTCACGCCCGTGTTTCACGACGGATACGTGTTCGTCGCCTGCGGCCATTGGTCGGGCGGGGCCGTGATGAAGATCGACCCCGAGACGCGTTCCGCGACCACCGTCTGGTATCGCAAGGACCTGGACAACTGCCACGGCGGCGCGGTGCTCGTGGACGGGAAGCTCTTCGGCTGCGGTTGCCGGATGGGAGGCAAGAACTTCTATTGCGTCGATTTTCTCACGGGTCAGACCCACAAGCTCGACAAGACGCTGGGCAAGGTGGGCATCACGTGCGCCGACGGAATGTTGTATTGCCTGAATCATCGCGGAATCGTGTCGCTTCTGGAAATCACGCCGGGAGGGTTCGAGATTGCCAGCCAGTTCGACCTCGGCAAACGGCCCGACAACACGTACCTGGCGCACCCGGTGGTGTGCGGTGGACGCTTGTATGTCCGTTGCGAACAGGAGCTTTTTGCATTCGATATCCGGGCAAAGGACGGTTCGCCGAAATAGGCATGACACTTGTGACCGCAGTGTCCCTCCGGGCCCTCCGTGGTGGAGCAAGGATTGCACCACGGGCGACGCGGAGGATCGCCTATGGGCCGTTGCCGAGCGAGGAGGAGTCGTCAGGACTTGGGGGGAGAACCACATGAAGCGGGTGCAAGTGCTTGGGCCGGGGTGTCCCAACTGCGAGGCGTTCTACAAGAATGCCGAGGCGGCTGTCGCTGGGCTGGGAATCCAGGCCACGGTCGAAAAGGTCACCGAGATCGATCGGATTCTGGAATTCGATGTACTGATGACACCCGCCCTGGCGGTCGACGGCAAGGTCGTAGCGGTCGGCGTGGTGCTTTCGCCCGAAGAGATCAAGCCGTTGTTGGCCTAGCATGAAGCCCAAGACGGTCATCGCCGGCGCACTGGGGGCGTTCATCGCGTATGTGTAGAAGGAGATTCGCGAATTCATCGACGAAGGCCGAGTATCCGTCTGGAATCGCGAATTCGATCGAAATGCGATCCTCGCCCAAAGCTTAGCGGGGCTGTTTCCAGATGTCCACGGGCACGTCGTTGTGCTGCGGCGTGCCGGGCGTGCTGCGGCCGTCGGCGACGTACTTCTCCAACAGGGCGGTCAGACGTTTCACCACCTCGGGATGCTCGGCTTCGAGGTTCCGCCGTTCGCCGAGATCCTCGGTCATGTCGTAGAGTTGCACCCGCGGCATTGCTTTCCGGGCAGCCTCCTGGTCCCCCGGCCGGCTCCAGCCACCGCTTCCCGGGCAGAGTTCGAGCTTCCAGCGGCCCTGGCGGATCGAGAACTTCCCGTTGATCGAGTGATGCACCAGGGCCTCGCGGAGCGGTCTGCCGCTGCGCCCCAGAAGTGCGGGAAGGATGCTCACACTGTCCTCGGCCGCGTCGGCTGGAAGCTTCACGCCGGCGATCTCCGCGGCCGTGGCCATGAGGTCGACCAGGCTGACCAGTTCCCCGCTGGTCGCGCCGGACGGCACGGTGCCGGGCCAGCGGACCACGAAGGGCACGCGGTGCCCGCCGTCCCAGATATCGGCCTTGGTCCCGCGCAACACGTAGCTTGGATGGTGTCCCTTGGCTTCCAGGGCCGGGAAATCGGCCTCCGGCGAGCAGCCGTTGTCGCTCGTCACGATGAGCAGCGTGTTGGCGGCCAGGCCGTGCTCGTCCAGCGCGTGGGCCACCTGGCCGATGCAGGCGTCGGTCTCCATGACGAAATCGGCGTAGGGATTCAAGCCGCTGCGTCCCAGCCACTCGGACGTCGGCGCGATGGGTGTGTGCGGGGCGTTCAGGGGAAGGTAGAGAAAGAACGGCTTGCCCGACCTGGCCCCGGGCTCGCTTTGGCCGATGAACTCGACCGCCTTGCGCGTGAGCGCCGGCAGCACGTCGGCCACCTGAAAACCGGCTGCGCACGGCCCCGGCCGCGTGCGCCGGAGGTCGTTGCCGAACATCAGGGCGAACGACCGATCGACGCTCGGCGCCACGGTCACCCGATCGTTCTCGATGAACGTGTAGGGAACCATGTCCAGCGATGCGGCGATGCCGAAATACTCGTCGAACCCGACGGCGTTGGGGCCGCCGGCGATCGGCCGGTTGAAATCGGCGTTCCAACCTTCGGGACCCGGCTCGATACGGTCGTCGAACGGGGGCGTGTTGGGCTTGCGCGGCCACTGCATGCCGAGGTGCCATTTGCCGATGCAGGCGGTGCGATAGCCCTGGCGGCGGAGCATTTCGGCCACAGTCAGCCGGCCCGGCTCGATGAGCCGCGGCGACATCCCACCCAATACGCCGCTTTGCAGGCGAGAGCGCCAGTTGTAGCGGCCGGTGAGCACGCTGTAACGCGTCGGCGTGCAGACCGAAGACGTGGTATGGGCGTCGGTGAAGCGCATCCCGGCGGACGCCAGCCGGTCGATGTGCGGCGTGGCGATCTTACCTTGCGGGTTGTTGCATCGCACGTCGCCGTAGCCGAGGTCGTCACAGAGGATGAAGACGACATTCGGCTTGCCCGCAGAAGTCTCCGCCCCGCGCGTTTCGGCAAGCGATGCGACAAGCCCCGACACCATCGCGGCCGATAGGCCGAGTAGGATGGGTCTCCGACCCGTCCGTCTTCGGCTTGTTGCTTTCCGTCTCGTTTGGCGATTCAAGCATGGGTCGGAGCCACAGCCTACTCGCGATGCATTAGCCATGGGAGTACTCCTGTTCGATCTCCTGCGCCAGCGGCGAGCCGGGCTCGATCGCGCATACGTCGCGAAGCACGGCCGCGAGTCCATTCTGGGCGAGTCGCCGCGACAGTTCCTGCGACTGCACGTCGCCGGCGTGGCAGTACCGCAACGCGGCGACGATTCCTTGCACGATTCGCCGTCGCGGCAGATTATACTCGACGGCCAGCTTGGCCGGCGCAATCAGCCGTTCCCGCGGTGAAAGCTTGCGCACCGGATCGCGCACCACGCGAAGGATCTCGTCGCGCATCTCCGGCACGGCGCCGCGGCGACAGAGGTCCTGCTTGTACTCGTCGATCGACTCGGCCGAGAAGCCGTATTTGCGGCGGACCACGTCGCCCAACTCGTCGAGGGCCCCGACAACGTGCTCCGCGACGACCGGGTCGGCCACCGCCTCGTGGATGACCTTGTGGCCCCGGTGGAACCCGAAGTAGCCGCACACCGCGTGCCCGCCGTTGTGGACAAACAGCTTCCGCTCCAGCCGGGCCGTCTGGTTAGCTACCGGTTCCAGGGCCGTCAGCGAGGCCGGTTTCTCGCCCCGGAATGCCTCGGCCCGCACGCTCCACTCGTTATAGTCCTCGGCCACGATCACCAGCGGATCGGGCTCGGGCCGCGGCACGACCCGGCTGATCATGGAAT
>CAZFKF010000301.1:0-6314 GCA_964518805.1 uncultured Planctomycetaceae bacterium
CCATGCGACATGACGCCGTTCGCGCGTGTGAACGATACTCGGGTATCCATGATTTACTGAACATCCGGAGTCGGGGGCAGAACACGCGATACTTCAAGTTAGTCCTAAACTGGACTATGGGGACCCAGGTTGGAGGATCGGGTCCGAAGGCCACTTACGAATTGCGCGTCAATGAGTCTCTTGATGGCCGCCCGCTCATCCATTCTGAGTCGTTGGTCGTAAGTGATGAGCAAGACGTTCCCATAATTGAGACGGAAGTCGAGGGGACTCGGATCGCCCCGGGACGTCGGATACTGCTACCTGGCGATCCGAGCCGCAAGAGGATCTTCGACGAGCCAGATCGATTGGCGCTCAGTCGCCTTGCGGGAGGAGTCAACGACGGATCGCTCCCTCACAGGACGCTTGAGGCAATCCGAGCCTTTTGGGAGCGAGCGGTATTTCTGCGATTAAGCCCTCAACGCCTTGCGCAGGGATCGCTGCCGAAGCGACGGTCTTTCGACCCCCTTTTGGACGAGGAAGGACAGTCGTTGCCAGCCCTCCTGAATGAGTTGACGGTAACGCAGAAACGGGCTCTTGTCGAGGCGATGAATATCGCCCTTCCGGACATTAGCAAGATCGTCGTGTCTGAAACGAACACGTCACGAGAGCAGAACGTCTACTGGTCCGTGCGGGAGAAGATGCCGACAGGCTATGCGGGCAGGGGAACCTATGAGATACCGGCTTCAATGCTGTCGGAAGGGACTCGGCGACTTACGGCAATTCTCGCTCTTCTGATCAGAAGGCCATCACCTTCGCTGCTCTGCATCGAAGAGATCGAGAACGGCCTCGATCCGTGGACGGTTCTGGACGTGCTGCAGAGATTGCAGTCCGCTCCCAGGCATAGTACGCAGTCGATCCTAACATCGCATAGTCCATGGTTGCTCGATAATGTTGAACTCGATGCGATTCGCATGGTCCGAAGGACCGGAGGCAATACACGTTACTCGGTGTTCCGCACGGAGTCTGCTGTGAAGTCCTTCCTTGCAACCGTTCCTCCGGGCGCACGTTATGTCAATCTTACGGACTCGCCCGAGTGATTTGCGCCTCGCTTTCGTCGTTGAGGGGTCGCACGTCCCTCAGAATAGAACTGGAACTGACCTCCTGGAACAACTGTGGCGCCAGGAGATTCCTCGCGCTACGGGCTGTGTCCGCCCTGACAGAGTGTTCGGTATTCATAAGGGTAGCATCGCGGCGATGCGATTGAAGAAGGTAGCATTACGGCGCACAACGTCGATTGCCGAACCTCTCGATGATATCTTGGAGCGACTTCGAAAGAGCCACCAAATCGATTGCTTCGTCGTCGTATGGGACCTGGTCCCCCCCTGGGATCGCGCAGCGGCGACGTGCCGTTGGAACGAGACGCTCGGATTGTTCGAGGGCCTTTCTCTTAGCAAATCACTTGATGAGCCGTTTCGCCACTACGCGGCAACACGCTTCCAGGAGATGTCGAACCGCAACTCACCGCGGAATCGACCAAGTCTACCAACGATCGTCCGTGGTGCGATTCTGGCAGTCTGCGTGGACCCGCTCTTCGAATCAATCTTTATGAACGAAACTGCGATGAGGCAGTCGCTTGGCATTCGCGGAACTCGCGTCGATCGATGGCCAGCCAAGTGGGAAGCATGGGATAGGAATGCGAGCAACGTGGTAGCATCTGCTGTCGACGCTGCTCGCGGTGCGGCACCAAACAGGCCGGTATTTAGACGAATCCGCCAAGGATATGATACACTGAAATCTGAGTGGGGCGTCCATTTCCTTCAGAGCGGCTACTTCGATACAGAGTTGAGGAGGCACCCACTTGCGAAGCGGTTGGCGGAGTTCAGAAGACCAACGCGCTAGTTGGCTGTGGCGGCGTGTATCACGGATGGCGCGATCAAGCCGGTTGGAACGCGATTCGGTCGACGCCGTCATTAGTCCGTATCTCGGAATCGGCAACAGGAAACCAGCGTCTTGATCGGGTCGCTCGATTCCGGCACGCTCATGATCATGATACACTGATCGATGAAATCTCAGTTGTTCCGTACCTGGCTGAAGGAGTGCAGCATGGCCACACCCAGGATCAATCGGCGGGAGTTTGCCAGGGCCGGAGCGGCGGCGACCGTGGCCTTGGGGATGGTGCAGTCGCGAAGCGTGTTGGGGGCTAATGAGCGGATTCGACTGGGTTTCATCGGCGTGGCCAACCGTGGAGGGCAACTGCTCGACGCCTTTCTGCCGCACGCCGACGCCGAGGTTGCCGCCCTATGCGACGTCTCGCGCTCGACGCTTGAACTGGCCAGCAAGCGGTTCGACGGCAAGCCGGCCTGCTACGGCGATTTTCGCAAGCTGCTGGAGCAGAAGAACCTCGACGCGGTGGTAATCGCCACGCCCGACCACTGGCACGCCGTGCAAACGATCGCCGCGTGCAAGGCCGGCAAGGACGTGTACGTCGAGAAGCCGCTGTCGATCACCGTGGTCGAGGGCCGGCGCATGGTCGAGGCGGCCCGGCGCACCAAGCGGATCGTGCAGGTGGGCATCCATCGCCGGTCGTCGCCGGTCTACGCCCGGGCCGCGCAGATGATTCAGAAGGACGGGCTGGGCAAGGTGACCGTGAGCCGGTGCTATCACCTGAGCAACATGTATCCGGCCGGGATCGGCAAGTCGCCGCCGGGCGACCCGCCCAAGGACCTCGACTGGGACCTGTGGCTCGGTCCGCGGCCCAAGCGTCCGTTCCAGGCCACGATCGCCCCGTACAAATTCCGCTGGTGGGACCTGTATTCGTCGCAGGTGGCGAACCAGGGGGTGCATTTCCTGGACGCCATCCGCTGGATGACCGGCGATCTGGCCCCGGCCTCGATCTGCGCGATGGGCGGGCGGTTCGCCGTCGACGACGACCGCATCATTCCCGACACGATGGAGGTCACCTACCAATGTCCGTCGGGCCGGCTGGTGATCTTCGGCCAGTACGAGGCCAACGGCAACCCGGCCTTGCCCCGAGACGCCTACTGCGAACTCCGCGGCACGCAAGGCACGGCCTACGTGGGCGAAGATTCGATCAACATCGTGCCCGAGCGCGGCGGGCAGTTCCAGGACCACGCCCCGCGCATGAAGCCGATGGAGATCAAGCCCGAATCGAGCGAGACTTCCGGCCGGCGCCAGGCGAACCTCTCGATCACGGCCCTGCACGCCCGGAACTTTTTGGATTGCATGCGGACGCGGACCCTGCCCAACTGCGACGTGGAGATCGGCCACCGTTCCACGACTTTCAGCCTGCTGGCCAACATCTCGCTGGCCACGAAGATGCGCCTGGAATGGGACGCCCAGCGAGAGCAGTTCACCAATTGCCCGCAGGCCAACCAACTGCTGCACTACGAATACCGCAAGCCGTGGACGCTCGATTAGCTGTGGGGATCGAGGGGAACGAGCGAGCAGGCGTCGATAATGTCGCCCTGGTCAATCGGCTCGTCCGGCGAAGGACGCGCGTAAATCATGGCGATTCTTCATCGCGAGGAATCGGCGGAACATCGGGGGGCAGCGACGGACCTCGGCGGCTCAGACCCCGACCCTGGCAAGCGGGTTCGGGAAATTCAAGCCACGGCTCCAGCATCACGTCCGACTCGGGGACCGCCGAAGGGTGCTTCTCCTCCATGGATTGCGGTGCGAGTACGCGAACTTCAACCTGGTGGCCCCGAACTTCGACACGGTACGTCTGCCCCGGCTGCAACTCGACGTCGCGCTAAGCATCAGCCAAGGAAACACTCGACACAGCATGTTCTCCTTGTGAGGACGACCCATTATCCCCACCAATCCTAGCTAGCGGATCGGCACCGCCTGGTCAAGTCATCGCCCTTATGCTTGTCTAGTCCGCTTTCACTACAACCACGGTTTGATTGATCGCCGGGGCAGCGGGCGGGAAGCGGAGCGTTACGCCTTTCTCGGTGGTGACCTGCACGTTGTATTCCAGATCTACCTGGGTGGCTTCGGGGGGCAGTGTGACCTCGTACACAGCTCGGGCGACGTGACGCATGGGCACTTCGGCCAACGCGCCGCTTCCCAGCCGGCGCCAGTGAACGGTGACCTGACTGCGCTCGGCGCGGGTCTCCTGACCCCGCCGTTCGCTCTCGGGCACGCCGACAAGGATCGCGGAGAGCGTGAGCGGTTCGCCCGCCGCAATCGCGGTGCGCACGTACGGGACGAACACATGTGGCGTGACGTCGGGAAACGCTTTGGCCGGCATGGCGTCGGGTGGGAGGCTCTCGCCGAGAAGCTTGGCCAGTTCCTCGCCGGGTTGAATCAACAGGATCGGGAAGTTGTGCTGCTGCCAGTTGGTCACCGTGCCCATCTCGCCCATCGTGGTCACCGTGGCCAACAGATGCCGTTGGGCCTCGGTGACCTGGGCGATCAGTTCCTTGCGGATCGGCAGGGCCGTTTCGCGGGCCAATTGCCTTTGGCGGGCCGGGTCTTTCTCGGCCTTCACCTGGGCCATGGCCGCGTTGAGGCGGGCCCACGTGCAGTTGGTTTGGGCTGCGGCCCGCAGGTAGCGGAAGTTGCTCAGCCAGGAGTCGAACCGCTCGCGCTGGCCCGCGCCGGCCACCCGGGGCTGGAGCGCCGCGAACTCGTCGACGAAGGCGTAGCTCTTGCTCACAGTTGCCCACGGCGCTGGGTCGGGCCGGATGCCGCCGGGACCGTCGGTCCAGTCGATCGGGCGAGGCACGCGGCAATCGATCCTGGCGAAGATCACGGCGGCCGCGCTGGCCACTTCGGGTCCGAATTCGGCCCGGCACCAGTCGGCGTAGAAGTCGTCCGTCGGCAGATAGCGGTCCGGGCCGCCGCCTTGGGTCGAGGGGGGCCAATCGGCCTGGAAGTCCTTATACGCGGGCCCGCCGCAGTTGATCTTGCGAGTCACCGGCCCTTGGACCACGATCGCCGCAATGCTCGGCAATTCGATCTGGTAGGTGAACTCGATCTTCAGCCGGCCGTCGGTCACGCGCACGTCCTTGAACGGGCGGTCGAGGGCCTTGTTCTTGCCGACCGTGGCGAAGATGTCGAGGCTTTCGATCGCCTGCTTGTCCTGAATCTTGACGCCAAACAGGCGGACTTGAGGCTTGTCGTAGGCCACCTCGCAGAATTTGAGTGTCACGGTGTAGACGCCGTTGGGAACGTCGAGCAGATAACCGCCCGTGTTGTAGCGTACGGTCTGATAGAGCGGATCGTCCTCCGTATCGGCGATGGGATTGTTGTACGCGGCGTACTGCCCGCCGATCGGTCCTTCGGGCGGCTTGGGCGGCGAAGGCAGTTGTTGGTTGATCGCAGGGTTGAACGTCGATTGGTCCCACGCCGCAGCGGCCAAGGCCGACACGTTGGGGGCCAGGATGCGCGTACGCCAGTGGATTCCCAGCAGGCCCGTGCAACCGTACGAAAGCGCGTCGGCCGCATCCTTGCGCATGCGTCCTGCCCAAAGCTGCACAGAGGCCAGGGCCGGGTCGTCTTCCATCCACGGGATGGCCCACTTGGGCCGGCCGCTGACCTTGGCGAACCCCGGCTCGACCGGGGTGTGGCCCACTTGCCGGTTGATGCAACTCATCGGCATGTCTTTGGGAAGGACGTTATCGAAGAGGGCAGGCTGCTGGGGCGGCCCGAGCACCCAGCCGCACGTGGCCAGTGTGAACGGGGCCTTGACCTTCCTGGCCGCTGCCAGCGCGGCGCGGAAGTCGGCCAAGGTGCCGTCGATCTGCTGCGGGCTGACCTTCTCCCAGGTCCAGCCTTCGGGCGTCCAGAGCCAGTAGTAATCCAGCGGGTGGACGCTTGCGATCCGCTTGAAGACGCCTTCGTAGATCTCCTGAACCGCGGCGGGATCGGCGGGGTTCTTGCCCTGGGCCTTGAGCCGCTCCTTGACCGGCGTTGGGATAATCAGCGGCGTCTCGGTGCCGATGCAGGTCTTGATGCCCAGTCGACGAGCCCAGCGGAACGAATCGTTCAGCACCACGCCCATGCGGTGGAACAGATCGTTCTGCGACTCGGGCGTCGACGGCCAGGGGGCCATGCCGCGCATGTAGTCGACGCCGAAGCCGTCGCGGTCGTACATCGCCGCGGCGCCGAAGAGATAGTCGCCCGTCTTCATCGACCGATAGCCCCACGTGCCGTTGAGCGTGGTGAAGTGCCCCGAGGGATAGCTGTGCTTGCGGAAGGCGTCGTTCTGGATGTCCTCGGGCCGGCCGATCCAGGTGAGCGGCTCGGGACCTACGCCGCCTTCGGGATAGGTGTGCAGCCCGAAGAAATTCATCCGCATCTTGGGCAAC
>CAZFKF010000302.1:0-6310 GCA_964518805.1 uncultured Planctomycetaceae bacterium
GTCTCCGCAACGTGAAGGCCGTAGGATGGAGACCCTCGGTCGTGCCCCGAGCGTCGGCTCAGAGAGCCAACCTACGGCGCGGTCCGGGTCCTTGTCCGGCGGGCGGAAACC
The DNA here is from genome assembly GCA_964518805.1 of uncultured Planctomycetaceae bacterium. Taxonomy (GTDB): domain Bacteria; phylum Planctomycetota; class Planctomycetia; order Pirellulales; family Thermoguttaceae; genus CALFBP01. The sequence continues at coordinate 112 of CAZFKF010000302.1, forward strand.
CGCTAGGTTAACGGGCTACTGCTCGGCATCGATCCTGCAGATTGCGTCCTAGAAGCGAGGAGCCCTACGATATGGCGAAGTCGCGAGCAAAACGGTATGCGGTCGGCGTGGACTACGGGACCAACAGCGTGCGCGCTCTGGTGGTTGACACGGCTGATGGTGCCGAAGTGGGCACCTCGGTCTACAACTACCCCAGCGGCCAGCAGGGCATCTTGCTCGATCCGAAGGACCCGAACCTCGCCCGGCAGAATCCTGCGGACTATATCGAGGGGTTCTATCGATCCGTTCGGGGGGCTGTCAAGGCAGCGCAGAAGAAAGTGGGCCTCAGCGCCGAGCAGGTCGTGGGCATCGGGATCGACACCACAGGTTCGACTCCCATTCCGGTCAATCGCGAGGGGATGCCGCTGGCCCTGGATCCGAAGTATGCCAAGAACCTCGCAGCGCATGCCTGGCTGTGGAAGGACCACACGTCGCATGCCGAGGCTGCCGAGATTACTCGGAAGGCGTGCGAACTGGGTGTCCCCTACCTGGCCAAGTGCGGCGGCACTTACAGTTCCGAATGGTACTGGTCAAAGATCCTGCACTGCAAGCGAACCAGTCCGTCCGTGTTTGCAGCGGCCTTTGCCTGGGTCGAACTCGCGGATTTCGTGCCCGGTTTCATTACGGGCAACCTCGACCCGGTGACCATGCCCCGCGGCGTGTGCGCGGCTGGACACAAGGCCATGTATAATGGCCAGTGGGGTGGATTGCCGTCGGAGCAATTCCTGGCCGCGTTGGATGCCGGCTTGGTCGAGGTCCGCCGACGCTACGCGCCGCAGGCCGTGCCATCGGACCAGATCGCCGGCCGCTTGACCGCCAAAGTGGCGGCCAAGGTCGGTTTGGCAGCGGGAACGCCGGTTGCCGTTGGGGCGTTCGACGCGCACATGGGGGCCGTCGGGGCGGGGATCAAGCCTGGAACCCTGGTGAAGATCATCGGCACCAGCACCTGCGACATGATGGTCGTGCCCTCGGACCACCCCCTCGCCGATGTGCCGGGGCTGTGCGGCATCGTGCCGGGGTCGATCATCCCAGGGATGTACGGCCTGGAAGCAGGCCAATCAGCCGTGGGTGATATCTTCAATTGGTTCGCCGCGCAACTGGCTCCCCAGCAATACACGACCGCCAGAGACACCCATTCGGCCTTGACCAAGGAGGCCGAGAAGCTCAAGCCCGGCGAAAGTGGCCTGCTGGCCCTCGACTGGAACAACGGAAACCGAACCATCCTCGTCGATCCGCTCCTGACCGGGCTCTTGTTGGGCCAGACCCTGCACACCACCGCGCCAGAAATCTACCGGGCCCTGGTCGAGGCCACGGCCTTTGGGGCCCTGACCATCATCAAGCGGTTCGAGGAGTACGGCGTGGAGGTCAGCGAAGTGGTCAATTGCGGCGGCATCGCCGAAAAAAACCCCTTCGTGATGCAAATCTACGCCGACATCTGCAACCGGCCCATGAAGATCAGCCGGTCGGCCCAAACGTGCGCCCTGGGCGCGGCCATTTTCGGCTCGGTGGTGGGGGGCACCTACAAGACCACTGAAGAGGCCCAGCGCCGAATGACCGGCGTCAAACCCAAGGCCTACCGCCCGAACAAGAACGCGGCAGCCGTCTACGCTGAGCTGTACGGACTCTATCACACGCTGCACGACGCGTTCGGCACTGTGGCCAGCCAAGGGTACTTGTACGAGGTGATGAAGCAACTGATCGCCATCCGGGATCGGGTGAGGAAGCACTGATATGGACCTGACCGAACTGCGTCGCGACGTACTGTGGGCCAACAAGATGTTGCCGGCGGCCGGGCTGGTGACCATGCACTCGGGCAATGCCAGCGGGCTGGACCGGTCCAGCGGCCATCTCGTCATCAAGCCCTCGGGCGTCGATTACGATACGCTCCGGCCCGAAGACCTGGTCGAGGTCGATCTCGCCACGGGCAACGTGGTCGGTTCCAAGCTCCGGCCCAGCGTCGATCTGCCGCATCACTTGTTCCTGTACCGAAACATGCCTGGGGTGTGCGGCATCATCCACACCCACAGCAATTTCGCCACCGCGTGGGCCGCCTTGGGCCGCCCGATCCCGGTGTGCCTGACGGCGATCGCCGACCAGTTCGGAGCCGAAATCCCCTGCACGCCCTACGTCGACAACGAAGGCGACCACATCGGCCAGGCGATCCTGCGGCATCGCAATCGAGCGCCGGCGATCCTCTTGGGCAACCACGGCGTCTTTGCCTGGGGCACGACGGTTCGCGATGCCTTGAAAGTTGCGGTGATGACCGAAGACGTGGCCAAGACGACCCACCTGGCGTCGCTCCTCGGCGCGCCGCGCGAGTTGCCGAGCGAAGAAATCAAGAAGTGGTACGACCGCTACCGGCATGGGTACGGACAGCACTGAGTGATCGGGGGCGGGGAACAGCGATCGGAGGTTCGAGGCCTAAGGGCATTTCCCGGGGAATTCGGGGGGAAGAGGATGAACGCGAAAGCTGCTCTAAGCCAAGTCGTCGAACTCGGTTCCATGGTCATGCACGCCTACGTGGACGACCTGACCGACGCCGAACTCATGGTCCGTTCTGTGCCGGGGACCAACCACATTGCCTGGCAATTGGGGCATCTAATTGTGGCCACTCAGCACATGATTGCAGAACTCGGCCAACCGGCTCCGAAACTGCCCGATGGCTTTGCCGAGGCCTATACGGCTGAGACCGCCGCATTGGACGATGGGACCCGGTTTGCCAGCAAGGCCAAGTATCTGGAACTGGCAGACCAGATGAAAGCCGCTGCGATCCGGGCCATCCAAGCGACGCCGGACAGCGTCCTGGACCAACCGGGGCCGGAATCGATGCGCGCGTACGCCCCGACGATGGGCGCGGTGCTCGCCCTGCTCGGCGGTCATTGGCTCATGCACATCGGCCAGTTCGTTCCGATCCGCCGGAGACTGGGCAAGCCGCACCTCTTCTGATCAGGCCAGATCCCGTTCTTCGAACAGCAGCAGCGCTAAGATGAGCGCGGCGAGACTGTAGAGCGCGCAGTAGACCCCGGCACCAAAGAGGTATGCCGCAGGAACCGCTTGGCCTGTTGAGATGCCGGTCTCCATATTGAAGTGTTCGAGGCCGGGCAAGACCGCGGCAAGGAACCAACCGGCAAAGCTCACCAGCGGGAACTGGCCCGCGAGGGAGGCGACCAAGGTGGGTACCAGGTGCCCCAGCACGTACACCACCGTGGAAATCACCAAGTTCGGCAGCATCGGCAAGCGTGTGGAGATCGCCACACTCACCGCCGCGAGCACCACGGCCTCCATGAAAGCCAACCCAAGGCCCGGCGCAACCTGGACCATCTCTCGCATACAGTCCAACGACGTGGGATCGGGATTCGACGTCTCGCGCGCGTCGTACACGACCTTGTACGAGACGCTTCCCAAGAAGAACGCCCCCAGGACGATGAAGACGATCGCTACGGGGACGAGAATGCCCAAAAACTTGCCGACAATCAACTGAGTCCGTCCAACCGGCTTGGAAAGCAGCGTCAAAGCGGTCCGCCCCTCGATTTCGTCGGCGATGGACACACTCGCTGTCCAAAGGGCCAAAACGATCGCCAAGACTTTGATGAGGGTCAGTCCCTCGGCCTTCAGCATCTTCACGTCTTCGCCGAACGTGTTGTACGAGACGAACGGGAAGAGGACCAAGGCAAAGATGCCAATCGCCAGAATTACGTAAAACAGAGGCTGCGAGATCCCCTCTTTAGCAGTAGCCTGGGCAATCGCAGCGATCTTCGGTGCGACTATCTGAAGCAAGAATCCCACGCCGTAGAGAATCGCCAAAGTGACGATCGCTCCAAGCCCAACCGTCCAAAGGGGAGTCAGCCACGTCCTGATGTCACTGAAGACGACTGGAATACCGCCGACGATCTCCATGGGCCACCGCTCTCTCGAAAGACGCCAAACGATCTGCCAGACCACTGCGCGCTCGACCGCCTTCGGGTCCGAGGCGCGACTTTTCCTCCCTACGCCTTCGGAGGGCAAGTGGTTCGACCGAAACCGTGGGAAAACCAACTAGAAGCGAATCTCGAAGCCCGGGAAGCAATTTGCCGGCGCCCCGACAATCGTATTTGCATCGGAGATGTAATGCCCCAGGCGGTCGGCGACGGCGGCCAAAAAGCGATCGAGTTCTGCGGGCTGGCCCTCCACCTCCACCAAAACCCTCCCATCGGGCAGATTTTTTACGTACCCGGAGACGGAAAAAGCCTGAGCGACCCGCTGAGTCGTATACCGAAACCCGACTCCCTGGACTCTGCCCCGGTAGATGACCTCCCGACGTTCGCTTTTCTCCGACTCTACCCCCACAATGAGGCACCTCATTCGCGTTTCCAATACGAAGACTCCCTCGCCGCAAGTCTTGGAGTGGCTACTCCACTAGCTAGTCTATCATCCCACCCGAAGTTCCAGAAGGCAACCAGCGAATCGTTGTGGAAAGTGTGGGGGACCTTTTGGCTTGCATTCCCCCCTGGCGGTCAGACCGCGATTTCGGGATTGACCGCGGTACCTGGATCGTCTAGCCTTCGCCCCCACTATGCACACCCTCCTGAAACGAACTCGCGGGATTCTCGCACTAGGCATCCTCTTCCTTACCGCCGCTTGGCTGTTGCCGCCGAGTCCGGCGGAGCAGCCCGGCGGAGTGTTCTCGGCCGTGTTTGAGGCCGAGCCGTCGCCCGCGGCGTCGCCGCAGAGCGAATCCGGCCCCGCCGCTGCCTCCGAGTCGGTTCTTCTGTTGCGCAATGGGGAGATGCTCCGGGGACGAGTGATTCGACACGCGGATCGCTATGAGGTCCAGGTGTCAGGCGGTGAGATCTACATCCGGGTCGCCGACGTCCAGTATGAGTGCCGGGACGTTCACGACGCGTACCAGCGCAAGAAGTCCCTCATTCGCAACGACAATGCGCAGGATCATCTCGATCTTGCGCACTGGTGCATTAAGGCCGGCATTCTGGACTGCGCCTCGCAGGAACTGGCCGCAGCCACGGCGTTGGACCCGCACCATCCCTTGATCCCCGTGCGCAAGAGGCAGTTGGATGTGGCCTCCGCCCCGCCGTCCAAGCCCACGGGCCGAAAGTCGATGGCCGCCGGCCCCACGCCGCAGGAACTCGATCGCATGGTCCGCGGCATGCCGCCGAAAACCGTGGAGACGTTCTCGCAGGTCATTCAGCCGATGCTGGTGAACAATTGCTCGGCAGCCGCGTGCCACGGCCAGACCGTGCAGAATGGATTCCGCCTGCTCCGCGTGCCGACCGATTCGCCGCCGAGCCGGTTGCTGACGCAACGGAACCTCCATGCCGCGCTCCAATGGCTCGATCGCGATCACCCCGACGACAGCCCGCTGCTCACCTTCGCTACGCAGGCCCATGGCGCCGCACGGGTCGCTATTTTCACCGATCGCCAGGTGCTGCAATTCCGACAACTTCGCGACTGGTGCAATCGCGTGTGCGCAGCCGACAGTGCGGTCATGCAGGCGTCCTTCCATGAACCGGCCGGCTCAGGCACGGGACGTGGCAACAGCCGCGGCGCCACCGGCTCCTCGCGTCCTGCGAAGCGGCATCGTGCGGCCCAGGACGGGGCGGCCCAAGATGCGACGGTGCCCGCCTGGGACCGAAACACCATCGATCTTCGAACCACCGCCGGCACCGACGGACAGCAACGCACGCATCGCCGCCCGAACGGCTCACAGAAGAGCCCCGCAGCAGAACCCAACAATCCGGAGACCTTCAATCGCCAGTTTTCCTCGGGCGACCGTCCCGCGGGTTCGGCCAAGGCGTCTCCGTCCTCGCCGTCACGCACGAGCCAGGGTCCTGCGGCGAAAGGCGACGAATCTTCCCCTGCCGACGCCTCATCATCATCCCGCGGCGCTTCCGCCGACGAATGACGACCCGGAACGAAGGTCGCGCGGCCAAGAACACCGGTGCGGTCGTTCAGACCGTGAGGTCAATCTCTCCAGCGGCCAAGGCATCGAGAAACGCCAGGTTGCTTTCCAGAAGTTGTGCCAGGCCGAGCATCTGATCGGCCGTAAGCCAGTGGAGAGATTCCACCTCTTGCAGGTTGAGCGTGATTGGCTGGCCGGAGTCCAATTCGCTGAGCCACCAGGCCAGGGGAACGCCCCACGGAGTGACACTCCGCCACACCCGGC
>CAZFKF010000303.1:0-6302 GCA_964518805.1 uncultured Planctomycetaceae bacterium
TCGGCTTCCCCCTCTCCCCGAACCCAAGCCGACTTCAGACGGCTGATTTGTTACGATATTCGTAATGGGCTTCCCCGCCTGCCGAATGGATTTGAGCGACGACGCGCCTCTGGTCGTGGCACCGCTTGATGATCGGCCCAAGCCAGCCAAGCCCCGCGCTCAGGACAATTGCGAACACCAGAAGGGCTGGAAGAGCGAATCTGAACCGGCGACTCTTCGCCTTTGGCATGAGATCGGTCGCCACGTCAAGGTCTCCGGCTTAGAAGAATGGCCAACGTCACGCCCGGTCGTCACCGCAATCGGACTCGCGTAACGCATCGAACACCTAATCGGTTTTCATTCTCCTACGGTTCGCAGCCGGGTAGGTCAGGCACGGGGGTGCCTGACGGTCTCGGTCCTGCCGGCGCGGTCCCAATGATGACCCGCAATCGTCAGGCACGGGGGTGCCTGACTTACGAGACTATTCCTTATCAGAGCGTGGAGCCGGAAGCAACTCCGTGTCGATCCCCGCGTTCTTCAAGGCTATCAAGAAGGCATCACGGGGAACGAAGTAGTTGCATCCCTTGTATCGAAACTCGTAGTTATCCGCCGTGTGTCCGGGAAGAATATCAATGGTTATCGTCTGCCCATCCGCGAAGGTGATCGCTGCCGCCCCAACTTTTGCGCACTTGTGGTCCGAGTGCCGAATACCTTGCCGCAGAACCTCAAGAATTGTGTCTACACGGTTCGGCTCCGTCACATCGAACGAGGTCACCGTATTCTTCATGTCATGCCGTCGGCTAACACCCAATCGTAGAGACCTGCCGTGGCTAGCCGGTAGGTCAGGGCTTCCGCCCGAAAGGTCTGGAAAGGCAGGAAGAAACGGGAGAACGGCGAGAACCAAGATGACGGCCAGCATCGTTCCGATGGCAATCGCAAATCTCCGCCGCCGTCGCGATGGAACAGCGGCTTCATCGCGGCTAATCTGCCTGGGAAGTCGCACAAGCCGTATGCACCCGACGGCAAACCATATCAGAAGGCAGAGTACTATCAACTGGAAGACGTTATCGAACATGAATTCAGATCAATGGACCACGGTAGGGCTGGCCGACGCCGGACGTTCCAGCGGCAACCAAGCCCGAACAACTGTTGATTCTATCGAAGCCACGCGGTCGAAACTATCTTGGAGGCGTCCCGTTTAGCGGCCAGCCCAGGTTGGCACTCATCCACCACGATGCTGCCCCGTATATCTGCCGGTCCAGTCAATCGAGTCGCGGACCTCCGATTATCATGGCGATAATCATGACCACGACGATAATCCCTATCGCGACCCAGCACACGAACTGGATGCCATAGTACAACGGTGTAACGATCGCACGCTTGGTTTTCGATGGATTCCTCATCGTCTTCTCCAGCAGCGTGCTTCCGCGTTGCGGCGAGGCCAACGTTTCTTTGGCCGTACAGGGTGTCGTCAAATCGGAAGGCGGATGCGGGTGGCATGCCGAGGCGATGGTGCTCCTTGCGCGCGGTCCACCACGCACTCTGCGAAGTGTGCCTCTCGGTCCGCATGCGACCGAAAGACAATATCTTGCATGCGGTTCTGCTCCACAAGTCCCCGGCGGTGCCTGGAGGGACGAATTTTGCGGTGTTTGTCGCTCCCCCAGCGGTCGGTGGCTGTCGTTTGCGGGCGAGATTTGGCATGTCGCCGTCGTCCGCCGTAGGGTGCTATGTACTACTAACCTCACACATCGTTGAGTTCTTCACGAAGGGTTCAGGGTTCCGGGTTCCGGAGTGCCGGGAAACGCTGTCATCGCGGTTCTGAACCCTGAACCCTCTGCCTATGGCTGCGGCTACCCCGGGGACTGGCTCATTTTTCGGCCCGTTTCGCGTTGCCCTTTACGCAACGTGACGGCCGAAAAATGTGCCTGTCCCCTTGGGCGGAGGGGGACAGTCCCATTTTCGCGGCGAATACGGCCGCTGCCACGATATACATCCTCTCCGCCGCGAAAATCGGGACAGTCCCCCGTGAACGGTTACCGATGGCCTGCTTCGGTTCATCGAACGGCGGCGGGGTTGCGGTCGATTTTGAGGACCACCAGCGACAACGGCGGGAAGCGGTATGCGAGCTTGGCGCCGTCGAGCGCGGTGCGGCTGGGTTCGGTGCGGATGCGGTCGGGCTGGCGCCAGCCGTTGACCGCGTCGCGTTCGAGGGCGCGGGCCGAGTCGGCAAGGGTCCAGACCTGGACGTTCGCCTCAAGCGGACCCAGGGCCGAGAGGTCCAGCGTGCGCGATTGGGCCTCGGTGGTCGAGTTCACGGCGAACAGGGCCACGGTGCGCCCGTCGTGGCTGAGCGTGGCGCTGGTGTCCAGCCAAGGGTCGGCGGGCAGGTCGGCGTCGATGCGCACGGCCAGCGGGCGCTGGCCGGCGTGCGTGGCGTAGAGCTGCTGGGCGTAATAGGCCGGGGTCTTGAAGAGGCCCGTGCCGTCGGTCTGGAGGATGCCGCTGCAGAAGCTGTCGGCCAGGTTGCTGCGGTTGGCGATCTCGATCAGGTCGCAGTGGCGGTGCATGAAGTTGTGGTAGCGGCTGCACCAGAGGGCGTTGTCGAGGGTCCAGAGCATGGCCCGCTCCAGACCCCAGTCGCCGGCCGTGGTGTTCCACTCGGTGATTCCCAGGCGGATGTCGCGCCCGGGGGCGTTTTCGGCGATCATCTTGCGGCAGCGGGCCACGTCGTCCTCCATGGCCGCCAGATTCTGGCAGCCGTAGTGGTGCGGGCAGATGTAGTCGATCCACTGGCCGGCCTTCTGCACCAATCCCGGCGACGGGAAGGCGGCCATGAGCTTAATGCTCGGGTCGACGGCCTTCATCGCCTTGCAGAACTCGGCCAGGCCTTTCTGGTAGGTCTCGTCGCCCAGCTCGTTGCCGATCTGCCAGAACTTGACGGCGTACGGGGCCGCGTGCCCGTTGGCCGCGCGGAGCTTGCCCATGGGCGTGGCGGCCGGGCCGTTGAAGTATTCGACCTGTTCGGCGGCCTGCTTGGGCGTCTTGCCGGTAAAGCGGATGCAGATCAGCGGTTCGGCCCCAACCCATTGGCAAAGCTGGATGAATTCCTCCAGTCCGGCGTTGCCCGGCTCCAGTCCGCCCCAGCAGGTGGTGAAGGGGACGCGTTTGGCCGGGTCGCCGATGGTGGCGGTCCACTCGAAGCCCTCGGTGGTGCTGCCGCCGAAGCGGATGATGCCCGGCTTGAGGGCCTTGAGGGCCTCGGCCACGTCGCGCCGCCAACCGAAGACGTTGTCGGCCGGCATGAGCGAGACCTGGTCGATCCACAGCGTGCCGGGACCGCGGAAGGAAACGGTGAACGTCGCCGCGGGATCGGTTTCCGAGGGCTGGAGGACCTCCTCGAACCGCTGCCATCGTTCGCTGGGCTGCACCTTGGCCGCGGCGTAGGTGCGGCCGCGGCCCCACAGCGCCACCTCGACCGGCGACTGAAGCCCCTGGGCCCGAAGGTGCAGCGAGCAGCGGAGCGATTCGCCCGCCTTGACGTGCTTGCCCTCTTGCGAGACGCCCAGCGTGCACGGGTCGCCGGGCTTCTGGGTGATGCGCTGCGAGACTTTGCCGTTGAACGCCCCGGCGGCATCGAGGGCGAACTCGCCGCGATGCACGGCGCCGTCGGGATACCAGGGCTTTTCGAGCCGGTCGGTCTGCTTGCGGAACTCGAACCCGTACGGCGGCACGCCCTCGAAACTGCCGTCGAAGACCTGCTCGGCGAACATCGACGGCGTCAGGGCGCAGAGATACTCGATGAACTGGCCGTACTGGTACGGACTGATCGTGGCGCGGGTGAGCGGTTCGTTCGTCACGGTCAGGGTCGAGACCACGGCGTCGATCTCTTCCAGCACGAGGCCGTCAAACCAGGCCGTTCCAGTGCCCTTGCCGTAGCCCACGAAGAAGACGGCGATGCGCGTCAGGCCGTCGCCGGGCGGAGGGGTGAAGAAGAGCGTTTCCTTGGTCCAGTCGTTGGTGCCGGGATGGCTCTTGCCGCTGGCAACCGTTCCTTTCCCACTCGGGAATTGGATCTGAAACGTACCGCAGACCGGCGCCCCGTGCGGGTCGAGGTTTTCGGTGCGGACCCAAGCGGTGAGGCGATACCATCGGCCCGGCCGGAGCTTGATTTCCTGGCCCAGGGCCGTGTCGGAAGGCGCATCGGCGCTGATCCGCAGCGACTGGCGACCTTCGCGGCGGACCGCGGTATCGACGGCGATCTTCGGCTGCGCCCCGTAGACGTGGAGGCTCCAGCCCTGGTGCGATGGGCGGTCCTCGAATCCCGAGTTGATCAGCGCGACGCTGCGCTGCGGGGCAGCAGATGCCGTGGTGAGGGTCGCAAGGGCCGCGATGGTCGCCGCCAAGAGACACATTGTCTTGAGCATGGTGTATTCTTTCCAACAAACGCTTGAAACGGGCTGAAGCCCGCACTACGAACGCAGTGGATGCGGGCGGAATCGTGCGGTGCCGTTTAGCGCACCATGAGCCGGCAGCCGAACACACCGCCTGCGGTGCTCCCGGGGTGGGCCTGGAACTTCACGCGCACCTTGGCTTTGCCCTTGGTGAGCGTTTCGGGAATGGCGTACTTCTGCTCGAAGAGCCGGCCCGGGCAGTTGTTTTGCAGGGTCTGAGTGGCGATGCGGACGCCATCGACCAGGATATCGAACTCGCGCCCAACGTCGCCCCCCCAATACGTGCACCATAGTTCCAACGGCTTGTCGGGTTTGACGGCCATCTCGAACGAGAACCATCCGCCGTCGACCGCGTGCCGCCAGTGGATGTCCTCGTGCGGGCCCGTGGCGGACTTCTCGCCGGTCAGCTTGTGGGCCTGTTCGGAGTCGGGCTCGAAGCGAATCCCATCGCCGGGCCGGGCCGCGAGAACCTTCTGCCGGGCCAGTTCGGCCTCGTGCTCGGCTTGCTTCGCCTTCCACTGTGCCGGGCTGAGCAGGTCCCAGTAGACGACGTAGGGATTCTTGTACTCGCGGTAAAACGGGATGAAGGTCACGTCGCCATCCTCGCGGTCGAAGCCGGTGCGGAACACGGACGCCGATCCGGTGAACGTCAGGCCCGTACCCGCGGCCGGCTTGACGGTGTCGAGAACGTGGCCCGCTTGGGCCACGATGGCGGCCTCGCGTGCGCCGGCTCCGGTGGTGGTGCAGAGGACCAGCGGACCGTACAGCAGGGCAAGCCTCTGCGGATTATCGCGGAACGCCTCGGTGTGCAGGCCCATGGGCAGGTCGACCTGGACCGTGTCGCCGGTCTGCCAGGTCCGTTTGAGGCAAGCATAGCTCCCGGGCGCGCTCGACGACGCCTCGGCCTTCCCGTTGATCGTGATGCGAATGCCCGAGGTTGCCCAGCACGGGTGGCGGACCAAGACGGCCAATTCGACCGGCTGTTGGCAGCGGAACGCAAGTCGCGTGGACGCGTTCTGCGGATAGTCCGTCTCCTGGCGGAGCGTGACGCCTCGTTCGCGCCAGTTCAGTTCCGAGGCGACGAACAGGTTGACGTAGAGCGTGTCGTTGCCGCCGCGGAAGTAGATGCTGTCACCGTGCTTGGCGTGGTTCTCGATGCCGGTGCCCACGCAACACCAGAACGAGTCTTCCGGCGTGCTGAACCCCGTGGGATTCAGGCGGCCCTTGGCGCACCCGGTCTTCAAGGGGACGTAGTAGCACATCATCCCCGTCTCGGGATTCTGCGAGGCGAGGATGTGATTGTAGAGGGCCCGCTCGTAGTAGTCGGCGTACTCGGCCTTCGGCTCCCAGCAGAACAGATGGCGGGTGAGCTTGAGCATATTGTAGGTATTGCAGGTTTCGCAGGTGCTGGGCCCAAGGGCCTTCGAGAGGGTGGCCTTGGGGGTAAACGCCTCGCCGTCGCTGTGGCCGCCGATGGCGTACGACCGCTCGCGCACGACCGTCTCCCAGAAGAACCTCGCAGCGGTCTTGAGCGATTCGGTGCCGGTCAACTCGTACTGCCGGGCGGCGCCGATGAACTTGGGGATCTGCGTGTTGGCGTGCAGGCCGTCGAGGGCGTCGACGCGCTCGATCGCCGGGCCGATCACGGCGCGGTGGTCGAAGCGGAGGCTGAGCTTCAGGTATTTCGGGTCGCCGGTCCGCGCGGCCAGGTTCGCCAGGGCCTCGTTGATCCCGCCGTGCTCCGTGTTGAGCATGGCCTGGATCTGGGCATCCGAGAACCTGGCGGCCCCGGCGCAGGCCCAATCGCCCAGCTTCCGCGCCACGTCGAGGGCCTGCTGGTTGCCGCAGTAACGGTGCGCGTCGAGCAGGCCG